>JAUVUO010000216.1 GCA_030601015.1 Candidatus Omnitrophota bacterium
ACTCCTTTAGGAAAGTATCCTTTAAAAAGTATTATTACTTCAAGAGGGTGTCCTTATGAATGTACTTATTGTTTTAATAGTGCCTGGCGGGAAATTTATCGTAATAAAGGAAAAGCTGTTCGGCACAATAGTGTGAATTATGTTATTGATGAGATTAAATATGTAAAAGAAAGATGGCCTTTAAGTTTTGTTAAATTCTACGATGATATTTTTACTTATAGTGCGGATAGTTGGCTGGAAGAATTTTCTAAAAAATATAAAAAACATATTAATCTTCCTTTTTTTATTTTAACCCGGCCGGATTTACTTACTGAGGATATGGTAAAATTACTTAAATTTGCCGGTTGCCGCACAATAAGTATGTCTATAGAGGCCGGCAATAGGCCTATTAGAGAAAATATGCTTAAGCGTAATATGACAAATCAAAAGCTTATTGATGTTCATAAGCTTTGTGATGAATATGGAATATTTACTTTTACCAACTGCATAATTGGTTTGCCTGATGCTTCAATTGATAATGATATCGAATCTATTGATTTAGCTATTACGGCGAAAGTTACATGGGCGGAATTTCTTGTTTTTCATCCTTATCCCGGGACAGAACTAGGAGAGCGTACTATTGAAAAGGGGTATTATATCCCAGATTTTGAAAATATGCATACCTCTTATCAATATAGATCTCCATTGAATTGCTTTACTGAAAAGGAGAAGAATTCTCAGATGAATATTTCTGCCTTGGGAGCGGTTGCAGTGGTTTTTCCTTTTCTTAGAAATTTAATAGTCCGGTATCTTATTTATTTTCCTCATAACGGGTTATTCACTTTAACATATTCTTTCATTAAGATGAGAGTGTTTCGTAAAAAAATATATGTTACAAAAACCAATCTTTGGATCTCTTTAATTATATTGGCTAAAAGTTTGTGGCAGGATTGGTTCCGGCATGAAAATGAAAACGGGTAAAAAAGAAATTTTTTAATAATTATGAAAGAAATAGTTGTTCCTGACAGATATAATTATATAGCGTGTTTTCTAACTTTAGACTGTAATTTGAAATGTGATTATTGTATAAATAATCATCATGGAATTTACAAGCACAAAAATGTTAATCGTAGTGGAAAAGATTGGGTTTCCGGATTAAATCGTTTAGTTTGCCGAACAGATTTGCCTGTAACTTTGCAAGGAGGCGAACCTAGTTTGCATCCGGATTTTATATGGATAATAAAAAATATAAAAAAACAATTAAATAGTGATATTCTTACTAATTTATTATTTGATATTGATAGGTTTATCAAAGAAATTGATCCTGCCAGATTGTATAGAGATGCCCTTTATCCCTCCATAAGGGTAAGTTATCACCCTCATTTCATGAAATTAGAAAAACTTATATCAAAAGTTTTAAAAATGCAGAAAGCAGGTTTTTCGATAGGTGTCTATGGAATTTTGCACCCTAACTTAGAATCTGAAATGGCAGAGGCAAAGGATAAGTGTTTCAAGTCGGGTATTGACTTTAGAGAGAAAGAATTTTTAGGTAAGTTTGATGGAAAACTTTATGGAAAATATTTTTATCCCGACGCCGTTAGTGGAAATATTAAAAAAAATTACATATGCCGAAATTCTGAACTTATAATAGGCCCTGATACTAATGTTTTTAAATGCCATCATGATTTATATGGCGGATTCTCTGCTATAGGCAATTTATCAGATCCAGGGTTTGAAATAAAAGATATTTTTAGAGCATGCGCTAATTATGGCGATTGTAATCCCTGTGATATAAAAATAAAAACAAATAGGTTTCAAGTTTATGGCCATACTTCTGTTGAGATTAAGGATATAAGAGTTAATAGTTGAAAATAAAATGATACCTAGACGTAAAGCACATAGACTAGAAGATGAGTGGCAGCTTGTTCGGAAGGTGTTGTTTGGAGGCAGTAAATGTTTTTTAGATTGTATAGCTGAATGGGAAAAAGAATTTGGAAGATATTTAGGAATTAAATATGCTGCCGCAGTTAATTCAGGCAGGGGGGGTATGAAAAGTATTATTAAATCGTTCTTTTTAAATCCTGGGGACGAGATTATTATTCCTTCGTATACTTTGAAAGATTTAATAAGTGGTATTCAAAATATGAGTTTAGTTCCGGTTCCTGCTGATATAAATCCAAATACTTTTAATATAGATCCTGATTCGGTGGTAAAAAGAATTACAAAAAAAACAAAATTGATTTTAGCAACACATATGTTTGGAACTCCGTGTAATATAGATGAAATTTTGCAAATAGCTAAGAGTAATTCAATTCATGTTATAGAAGATTGTGCCCATTCGGCGGGTTCAAGATTAAAGAATAAGATTACAGGTTCATTCGGAGATGCGGCATTTTTTAGTTTTGAATCTATGAAACCGATTAATACCTATGGCGGTGGTATGGTAGTTACAAATAATGAGGATTTATTTTTACGGGTACGTAAATTTTCCGGAGGATATAAAGATAGGACATCAATTCCGAAAACAAAAATTTTTGCCGCTTTTCTTGAATGTTTTATTTTTTCAACCCAGGCAGCAGTGCCGATATTAACTTTGCTATCCTCAGAGAGGTTTAATAGGAGGATAAGTAATTTTTATAGATTAATTCAGAGCCCTCCTTCTTCAAGATGTTCTTATACTGATTTTCAGGCATTTATGGGGTTAAAGAAAATAAAAACGTTAGATGAGAGGATAGCCATAAGACAAGAAAAAGCCGGTTTATTTAAGCGTTTGTTAAAAGGGGTATTGATGTTTCAGGAAATAGGTGAAGATGTGATTCCTAATTATTATTTTTTTGTGGGTTTATTGCCAAAAAATAATGTTTGGAGAGTGAGAAAACAGCTGCTTCAATACGGAATAGATGCTGGTATAGGAGCGGAAATAACAGATAATTGCGGA
>JAUVUO010000086.1 GCA_030601015.1 Candidatus Omnitrophota bacterium
CTCAAATCAGAAAATATTTAACTACTACGGGGATTATTAAGGATGAGAATAAGATTTGCTGTGAAAGGATAAATGATATAAAATACGGGTATCCCCTGTGTGATAAAAATTATACTTTAGCGCGTAAGAAAATACTAAGCTTTTTGTCAGGAAATAGTATTATTCCCTGCGGACGGTATGGGAGCTGGCGTTATTTGTCGATGGAAGATGTGATTATGGAGAGTAATGAGATAGTTAGTTCGTTAGTCAAATCATGAAGAAATATTTAAAAACGTATATGTTCCGGTCAATATATATTTATACATTTAATAAAAAAATAGCAATATTGAAATATGAACAGCAGTAAACCAGCAGAGATATCTGTAATAATTCCGACTTATAATAGAGACGATATTTTAAAAAAATGTCTTTTATCTTTACATGAACAAGATTACCCAAAGAATAAATATGAAGTAATAATAGTAAGTGACGGTTTCTCAAGCAAAGTTACAGAGATGATAAATAGTTTAAAAAAGGATCATAAAAACCTTATACATATTCAACAGTCTCATAAAGGCCCCGCTGCCGCCAGGAATCTTGGAATAAAAAAGGCGCAAGGAGAAATTATTAGTTTTATCGATGATGATTGCGCGGCAGATAAAAGTTGGTTAAAGCTAATAGCGGAAACGCATCGGGATAATCCTGATGTACCTGTTGTGGGGGGTTATACTTTTACTTTAACAGAAAAAGTGCATGTTTTGGTGAGTCAGTTTTTAAGTACTTGCAGTATCGAAACTAATATAGACGAAAAAAAAGAATTAATATTCTTTCCTACTTGTAATGTTTCTTTCAAAAGATGGATATTAGATAAATATAACTTTAACGAAGAATTTCCTTTCGCCGGAGGGGAGGACTTAGAGTTCTTCTGGCGTCTATTTAAAGATGGTTACAATTTTGTTTGGGATAAAAATATAAAGACTACTCATCATCGAGACAGTAAATTTTCCAGTTTTGTTAAACAAGCATACATTTATGGAAGAGGTAATCTATTGGTGCAATATATGCATGGAGACCACCCTTTATTGAAGGAGTTGAAGAAAGGAAGAATTATTTTCTGGATAGCTACCATAGTTAATATTGTTAAATTATCCCGTTTTAGTTATATACTAGGGAAGAAATTCATAAAAGAAAACAACATTTTGGCTATGCATAAAAAAGTGTCTGTGTATTTTTATTTTACTTTACATAAGATTTTTTACATCACAGGTAATATTGCTGAATATTTTAGATTGATGAAAAAAAGGGTAAATGGGGAAAAAAAATTATTGAAAATTCCTCAACTGATTATATTAGATATTACACATTCTTGTAATCTTGAGTGTCGAATTTGTGACATATGGAGAACACAAGATAATGGGAAAAATATAGATATTATTTATATAAAGAATATACTTACTCAAGCTAAAAAATTGGGAGTAAAAGAAATTGCTCTTTCCGGGGGGGAGCCATTATTAAGAAAAGATATATTTGATATATTTGAATATGCCAGAAAGCTGATGATAAAAGATTTAGGAGTGTTGACGAATGGTATTTTAGTTGAAAAATATAGCAGGCAACTAATGCCATATCTCTTAGATAATACGATAACACTAGTTATATCCCTAGACTCCTTAAATCCGGATACACACAATTATATAAGGAATTCTGATGTAGCTTGGCATAAGACACGGCGAAGTCTGCAGGAATTGTGTTTGCTGAAAAAAAATTATCCGCGGGTAAATTTCAATATAATTTCGATAATCTTGAATCAGAACCTGGAAGAATTAGTGGAACTTGTGACTTTTGCTCAATCAGTAAGAGCAAATTCATTGCAATTTCAGCCGTTGCTTTCGAATAATCTTAAGATGGCAGAAAGATATAAATCTGTATTTTGGATTGGCAAAGATAGGCTGCCGGTTCTTGATGAAACAATGGATAAATTAATAGATTTCAAGAAAAAAAACCCTTCTTTTATAAAAAATAGCATCAATAATTTATCGCTGGTTAAGAGATATTACCGGGGAACATTGACATCGAAAGATGTTACCTGTTCTTCGGCCAAGAATACTGTTTTAATTTCTTCTCAAGGGGAGTGTAGGACTTGCTTTTCTTGTTATGGAGATATAAGGAAGCAGACTTTAAATAATATACTTGAGAGCAAGGCTATAATCGCAGCTTATGAAAAAGTAAGAAAGTGTTCTTGGCCGTGTTTACTACCTTGTTTTTGTGATTCATAAAAACTGGAAAACTTATGAAAATAGCTCTTGTTCAATGCCCAATGTTCAATGTACGTATGCCACAGTTAGGCCCGGCATATTTAAAAAGTAATTTGGAAATAGGGGGTCACAATGTGATTCAATTTGATTTTAATATTTCTTTATATAATAGCCTGGAAGAAGAGAATAGAGCATATTGGAACTATGAATTTGAAATGAAATGGACAAAAAATAGTATTGATTCAGAACGATTGGAAGATATAGAGACGCAAATAAATGAAGATATACAATTTTTATCGGAACCAACTTTAGAAGGTTGGGCAGAAGACGTTATTAAGAGCCAGGCGGAAATTATTGGTTTCACAATCTATTATTCTTCTGCGAAAGTAAGCATTTTGTTAGCAAAAAAAATTAAACAGCTGGATAAAAGAAGAAAAATAATATTTGGTGGGCCGGCTATTTTAAGTTTTTTGGATGTGCCTCGGGATAACACAGTCGGCTTAACCATGCCTATTAATAATATTTTAAAGATGGTTGATGTAGTAGTGGCGGGCGAAGGGGAAGAGGTTATTCTTGATGTTGTTGAGAGGTTGAAGGAGAATAAAACTTTTAAAGGATGCTTAGGAGTAATTGTTAACGAAAATGATTCATTAGTAGTTAACCGGTTACGATTACCTAATGAAAAATTAGATTTGCTTGTTTTCCCTGACTTTTCAATCTTAAATTCACATAGGTTTACGGATAAAGGATTTTTGCCGATTATTGCAAGCAGAGGGTGTCCAAATCGATGTACATTTTGTGATTTTCCGTATTTGGATAGATATAAATTGCGGTTTAGAAGCGCTAAGAATGTGATTGAAGAAATAAAATGGCAAATAGGAAAGCACAAAATTCAATTTTTCCATTTTAACGATTCGGTAATAAATACAAATCTGGGATTTTTGAATGAGATATGTGAATTAATAATTAGAGAGGGCATATCTATACGTTGGGGCGCAAGCGCAATCATAAATGCCGAAATGAATAAAGTATTATTTGATAAAATGAAACAATCCGGGTGTGAATACCTTAGCTTTGGCATTGAGAGCGCATCAGAGAAAGTATTAAGAGATATGAGGAAGTTTTTTCGCATAGAAACAGCAAGAAGAAATATGATTGATTGTCATGACGCGGGAATTTCGGTATGCACTAATTGGATTATAGGCTATTTTACGGAAACCGAGGATGACTTTAAGCAGACATTAAGATTTATTGAGGAAAATATTAATTATATAAATGAAATAGATGTCGCGCTTTTTTCAATAAAACCGCATACTTATGTATATAATAATTATAAAAAATTAGGGATATTGTTTGATAAAAAGTCTAATTGGTATGTCTTAAATAAAAAAAATAATTACAAAGTAAGATCAAGGCGTTTACGAAAGTTTCGGCAGTTTCAAGAAAAACTCGGCACAAATATGAATAATCGTATCGGAGGGGTAAGAGATTAATGTCGATGAAAGTAGCTTTAGTCCAATGCCCCGCTTTCGGAATTGATAAACCGCCGTTGGCATTAGGCTATTTATCCGCTTTTTTAAAGAAAAAAGGATATGAAGTGAGCATTTTTGATTTAAATGCTGATTTATATTCTAAAGTGGAACAGGAAGATAAGAAATTTTGGGAGTTTAAATATATTTTTGAATGGATGCAAGATAGCTCTGCGTTAAGAAGAAAACTGATTCAGACAGTATTTTTAAAAAAGTGGGTGGAAAAAATATTATCTTGTAATGCGGATATAATAGGTTATTCGATTCAGAGTTCGTCTTTAGCTGTTAGTATTGATTTAGCGAAAGAAATAAAGCGCCTTGTGCCGGATAAAACAATAATTTTCGGCGGGCCTCTTAATTTATGTTATAGCAATGAGCATAGTTATTATCTTTTACAGCTAGAGAATGTCTCAAAAACGAAGGTTGTTGATATTGTTGTATTAGGCGAGGGAGAAAAAACATTATTTGAAATTCTTAAAAGAATTGAGAGCAAAAGTTCAATAAGAGGCTGCTTAGGGACTATTATCCTTGAAAATGAAGAGATTGTTGATAATGGGCCAAGGCCTCTAATCAATGATTTAGATGCTGTTCCTTTTCCTGAGTTTGATGAGTTTTTGCCGCTGTATAAATATAAAAACAGATTGCCTATATTAGCAAGCAGGGGGTGTATTAATAGATGTGTTTTTTGTGATGATACGCTTATGTGGCGTTATTACCGGGCCCGGTCCCCTGAAAACATCATAGAAGAGATGCGAATGCGTAAAGCACAAGGTGTAGAATTCCTGGAATTCAATGACCTTTTAGTTAACGGCGACCTTAAACAGCTTAGAGAATTATGCAATTTGTTGTTAAAAGAAAAGCTGGGTATTTCATGGGGCGGCAGTGCTTGTATAAATAGGTATATGGATTTTAGTCTTCTTAAAAAATTAAGAAAGGCCGGGTGTTGTTATTTAAATTATGGCATTGAAAGCGCTTCTCCCCGGGTATTACGCCGGATGGGTAAAGGATTTACCATTAAAGAAGCAGAAAAAGTTTTGAAAAATACCTATAAAGCAGGAATATCTGCGTGCACTAATTGGATTGTGGGGTTCCCGAATGAAACCTATGAAGATTTTAGAGAAACTCTGGCTTTTGTAAAAAGAAATATAAAGTATTTAAAGAACAATATAATGGTTAATTCTTTTATTCTTAAATATAGTAGTTCGTTATTTGAGGATAAGGAAAAATTTGGTGTTGTAACCGAAGAAAATTGGAATTGGCATTCGCAGGGGGGAAAGAATACAGAAACGGAAAGAAAAAGAAGATATGATGAGTTTTTGCAGTTGATTTCCGAGCTTGACGACAAACCCGCGCATGAAACGTTTCAGGGATAAATGAATAAATTTCTTATTTGGTTATCGCGAAAATTAAATTACCCTTTAATCTCTCCGGAAATTATGCAAATTTCTTTAACTTATCGCTGTAATCTAAAGTGCAAAATGTGCAGTATTAAAGAGTTATTGCCGCAAACCGAAGAATTATCTACAGAAAAAATACATCATATTATTGATGAGGCTAAAAATTACGGAATAAAAGAGATTTTATTTACAGGGGGTGAACCTTTTTTAAGGAAAGATGTATTTGATCTTTGCAGGTATACTCACAGTAAAGGGTTAAGGAGTATCATTACTACTAACGGCGTTTTAATAGATAACGATATTGCGGAAGACATAGTCAATTCAAAGATTAATCATATCCATTTTTCACTTGATGGCTTGGAAGAAACTAACGATTTTTTTCGTGGCAAAGGCACTTTTAAAAAAACAATAGATGCGATAAGTATTTTGAATAGGAAAAGAAATGATAATTGTTTTTCTACGGGGATTGCCTGCACTGTTATGGATAAAAATGTAAGAGAGTTGTACGATATGGTTATATTGGCCGATGAGCTAAATGTAGATGTAATAAATTTTCAACCTTTGGTTAAAGATAATGCTAATTTTTTAGATAAAAATTTACCTCTATATTGGGTAGGTAAAGACATGATTTCTGTCTTGGATGAGCAAATATCCGGAATTAAAAGATATAAGGCAAAACACATAACTATTTACGAAGAGCCTTCTTTAAAATCATTAGTTAAATATTATCAAGGAAGCCTTACAAGCAAAGAGTGGTTATGTTTTGGAGGGTTCAAAACAGCATTTATCTGCTATTCGA
>JAUVUO010000231.1 GCA_030601015.1 Candidatus Omnitrophota bacterium
AATTAATAAGCAAACCGACTTTTATCTTGGCTAATTTCATATAAGTTAAAAGCTGAGCTCCTCTATGATAATTTTTTTCGTTAATTCATTATTCTTCACTCTGTGCCCTCTGTGAGCTCTGTGGTAAATTCTTTCATTTTTCTTTCATTTTTTCTTCATTTTACTTTTGACACTACCTTTTAAAAAGTTTTTCTATCTATTATTACTTTTCTTACCATTTTTATTTATTAATTTCCTTTTCAACCCTTTAGTTATCTAATTTCTCTAAACTAACATTACGTAACGCACAATGCAATTTTGACCGGTAACTTTTAAAAACAGGTTATATCCCTATTTTAATTGCCGGTTTATCTCATAACAAAAGATTGAGCAAGCGCTTGTCACATTAAAGGAAAGATTGGCTCCTTTCATAGGTATTCGCAGTTTAAAATCTAAATATTTCTGTATTCCCGGCCTAATTCCGCACCCCTCCGACCCCAAAACAAGGGCTAACGGGAATGCCAAAGTTGAATCGAAAACATCCTCTCCGTTTTCCACCACGGCCCCAGCTACCCAATACCCTGATTTCTTCGCTTCTTTTAAAGCATATACCATATTGGTAACCATTGACACCGGGACAAAATTTTCTCCTCCCGACGCCACATGGATAACAGTATCATTAACGGCACAAGCTTCATGTTTGGGAATAACAATTCCAATACCGCCAAAACAGGCGGCTATTCTTAGTATGGCTCCTAAATTTTGAGGGTCGTTTATCCTATCTAAAAAAATCAATGATAACCTCTCAGATTCGGGCTTATCCAGTAACTCATAAAAATCAGCATACACAAAATCTTCTATTTCAGCCACAATCCCCTGAAGAGGAGAAGAATTTTTTATCCTAAATAACTCTTTTGAAGTTACCTTATCTACTGCTATTTTTTTGGATTTTATTATCTTTTCTATATTTGAGTCGTTAAAATTTGTCTGTAAAAATATTTTCTTTATAGTTTGAGGATTATTTTTTAATCGTTCTGAAACCGAATTTTTACCGTACAAGAACATATTATATATATTTTATGCCGTTTAAATAGGCGTGTATCCTGACTCTTTTATATTTTCTAACAGATTATTTCTTGTAATTTCACCTTGAACCATTATAATCTTTCTCTTTACATCCACAACAACATTGTCTACCCCTTCCAAACGGTAAAGTAATCGCATTCGTTGCAGGGCCGGCTATTAAAAACGCTAAAGCCGCTCCCGGGAAAAAAGCTTTATTTAATAATGATGCCGCAATGATTAGAAATAAAATCTTTGCCTAAAAAAACATGAAATAATCCGGAAAAGAGAATACCTAAAAGTAAATATGGCGCTACATTTAACCATAAATTAACAATTTCTTTGATAAAATTGTAAAACAATTCCATATTTTAAAAAATTTTACTTATGAGGTTTTCTTAATTCTTCAGGAGTTAAATCAACTATTTCGTCAACTGTCAGTTCAATTAAGTATTCCGGATTCGGAAATCTGGCTTCGGGATGGATTAAAGAACTTTTTTGTTTTTTCACGTTTGTAACAACTCTTTTCAAAATTCTATCCATTACTTTTTTTTCCCAATTTTTACTAACATGAGCTTTGATATCTTCTTTATTTACAATCACAGCTTTACCTTTCAAGGCATAACCTATAAATTTATGTTCATCTACAGCAGTAATAGTTATCACAGGATTATTATTCAAATTAGCCCGGGTTTTTCCCATATAAATATCAACAATACAAACACGTCCTTTGCCGCTAATACCTACAATACCTTTAGCCGAAGAATGAATTGTATTCTCCATGTCTAAAGTAGAGACAAGAACAAAACCTTGTTCTTTAAAAAAATTAACAATATTTTCAGGTATTTCTCTCATATTACTTTTTCTCCTTTAATTTAAAGAGCGGCTAAAGACTCTTTTCCAAACTAAAATTTATAGGTAGACTGACAATGAAAAGCTTTCAAACTAGATTTTTACTCTTCACCACAAACTGCAATTATTTCTTTTTTCCGGTTCATATTTTAATCATAGCAAAATCCGAATTAGGAATCAAGCATATCTCTACAAATATTCTTTCCACATTTAAATTATGAATTTTATTATTTTTCTCTATCTCCACTCAAAGAGGTCTGGCCTCCAATCCCTGGCAATGGCTAAAAAATCTAATTTTTTACGGCTTCACTAGGCCTCTTTAAATATTCATCATCTCTACCTATATAAAACGATTCATAATCTTTAGGAAAAAGATCGTTGATAAACAGATAATCTCCGGTTCCCCAAGTAAAAACTTGCCTCCCTATTTTTAAATTAACCACAATGATTATCTTCTATCTAAAAATTTCGATTAGAGGAACATATTTTGGCGCTGTTGCAAAATAAGCTAAAAGTTTCATTTCCGTGGAAGTGCGAATCCAGAAAGTCAATAAAATCAATGGTTCTGGATTGTCCGAAGATCCCCCGAACAATTCGGAGGAGGACAATGACAAAATGGTATTTTGCAACATCGCAATTTTAATTATCAAAAAAAAATAAGGACTGTTGCATTTTCAACAGTCCTTATTTTAGAAATGTTTACAAGATTGGGCATATTTTTATCTGTATAAATGAAACACAATTAAATTTACAAACTGTTTTTAATTTTA
>JAUVUO010000213.1 GCA_030601015.1 Candidatus Omnitrophota bacterium
GCTGAATATTTATTTCTTTTTCTTTTCGTCTGCTCTTATTTTTGGTTTTTTTGATTTCCTCAATTCTGCTATAATTAGCATCTGTGGCTCTAAGAGCCATCCCTTGAGGTAAAAGATAATTACGGGCATAACCGTCTTTAACTTCTACTAAATCTCCTTCTTTCCCTAATTTTCTGATTGTTTTAAGAAGAATTATTTCCACGTCTATTGACCTCCCTTTAAACTGCTTCAACAGTAATAATTTCCTAACAAGAATAAGCTTTACTAAAAACTATCTCCCCACATAAGGGATTAAATTTAAAAATCTCGCCCTCTTAACCTCTCTACAAATTTTTCTTTGATGTTTAGCGCAATTACCACTTATACGCCTAGAAAGAATTTTACCTCGCTGCGAAACATAACGAGACAAAAGTTCTGTATTTTTGTAATCAATATCTAAAACATTTTTACAAAAAACACATTCTTTAACTACCATTACCTCTCTTCTTGTAAAATTTTTGTTATCTTTTTTGTCAAACTTTTTCTTTCTAATCATATTAATTTGCCTCTCCTAATTCAACATTATTATCCCCTAAATTCAAAATCTCTTCCGGTTCTAAACCTAAATCAACCCCTTGTCCTTTAACCTCTTGCTCTTTAACCTCTTGTTCTTTAACCTCTTGTTTTACGCCCTGCGGCATAAATTGAACCATTGTCGCGACAATCTCCAAAGTGGTTCTATTTTTCCCATCGCTTGTTTGCCAAGATCTGGACTGCAGCCTCCCTTCAACCATAATTTGTCTGCCTTTATATAAATATTGATTACAGACTTCCGCCATTTTAGACCAAACGACAACATTTACAAAACATGTATCTTTTTGTGACTGGCCGTTTTTATTCTTGAAAGACCGATTCACAGCTATTCCTAAAGTAACTACAGCTGTACCTTGAGGCGTATATCTTAATTCCGGATCCCTTGTTAAATTTCCAACTAATAAGACTTTATTTAAGTTTACCACTTTTACCTCCTGCCTTCTTTTTACAAATTTCTATTGAGCCCATTCAAAAAATCTTTAGTGTTCTCTAATCCCTAAGTTAAAACTTCTGATTTGTTTTTTTCTTCAATATTTATAATCAACTTACGCAACAACCTTTCTTCCAACTTCATTAGTTTTTTCAACTCTATCAATTTAACCGTATCTAAAGTGAATTCTATTAACCAATAAAACCCTTTAAAATATTTCTTCTTTTCAGCATCAGTCCCTCTTAAAAAATAAAAAAAATCTTTTTCTTTTGCCCATACTTTAGAACTAACGGTTTTGCCTTCTAACTCTTCAATTTTTTTTATGATTTTTCCAATAACATCATCACGGTCTTGCTCTCCCAAATCAGGTTTTAAAATCAACATAACCTCATAATTTCTATTCACTATTACCTCCTCGTCTATTATATTTTTTCATTACATATTCAATATCATTTTCAATCCATTCTCTAAAAGCGAAAACACTTTTCTCTATAAGCTCTACTAAAACTTTCTTTTCCCTCGCAGAAAAATCAGAAAGAACATACTCAGATAACTCTCCTGAATTATTTTTTCCTATTCCTACCCTTAATCTATTAACATTTTCTGTTCCTATCGCATAAACGATAGATTCCATACCACGATGCCCGGCACACGAACCTTTCTGCCTAAATCTAATATCTCCTAAAGGTAAATCCACTTCATCATAAATTATCAAAGTCTCTTTAGGCTCAACTTTATATTTTGTTAAAACTTTAGCCACACAAAAACCGGAATTATTCATATAAGTTCCGGGCTTAATTAAAAGAATTTCCTCGTTATCAAAAATCGTTCTAGCGATTAAAGCATTTAATCTGAAAAAAGGTTTATACTTTAGCCGATGAACTTTAACAAACTCATCAACTATCATATTTCCTAAGTTATGTCTATTTTTTTTATATTTTTGACCCGGGTTGCCTAAGCCAAATATAATTTTCACTTTTCTACCTAATTTAATGGCTGAACAATTATGTTTCTTTCTTTTCCTTTAAAACTTCGGGTTCCTTGGATTCCTCTCCTATTCCGATATTTTCTTCCAAAACTTCCTCTTTAAGAGCAACCACCGTAACAACTGCTGTTTTAGAATCAGTAAGTATTTTTAAATTTTCCGGTACGGTTAAATCTTCTACATGAAAGGAATGCCCCTTTTCTAAATTCGTTATATCTACTTCTATTTTTTCAGGTATATCTAAGGGAAGGCCTTCTACCTGAACCTCTCTCAAAAGTTGTTCTAACACTCCGCCATCCTTAGCCTCCTTCGCTTCACCTTTAATAACAATATGCACATTAACTCTAATTTTATTTTTCAATGACACTTTCAGGAAATCAAGATGAATTATTTTTTCTGTTAATGGATGAAACTGTATTTTTTTAACAAGCACAGGGATGTCATCACTCTTTTTTTCTCCTATAACTTCCATATCCACTATAGCACTCTCTGAAAAACGTATAGAATGAAGCATTTTTATACTTTCTAATGGCACCGTTATAGGAATATTCAATTCAGAACTATATACAACTGCCGGGATAGAACCTTCTTTCCTAATCCTTCCCGCAGCCTGCTTACCTACTTGATCTCTTTTATTTACCTTAATTTTTATTCTTTCCATACTATCATCTCCCTATTGAATCAAAAAGTACACTTATCGACTTTTCAAAACGAATTCTCTTTATAGCCTCAGCAAAAAGACTACCAACGCTAACAACCTTTATCTTTTTACTCTTTTTTTCATCTCCTAACGGAACAGAATCTGTAATAACCAGCAAATCAATCTCCGAATTCTCTATTCTCTGTACAGCATTCGAACACAGTATTCCATGAGTTATCGCGGCATAAATCTTTTTAGCTTTATGTCTCTTTAATGCTTTTGCTGCCTCAACTAATGA
>JAUVUO010000202.1 GCA_030601015.1 Candidatus Omnitrophota bacterium
ATTCTGCAGAGAGTCGGGAAAAATAATAAAGAGTTAGAGGAAAAATTGGTACGGCCGTTAACGAGAAATATTACACGTGAACTTTTTGGAGAATTGAAAACTGAAGATTTTTATATCGCGAATAAAAGGACAGAAAAGGCCGAAGCCGCTAAATCGGCTTTAAACATAATTCTTGAACCTTACGGGGTTATAGTAGAAAGTGTGTTGTCAAAAGATTATAGGTTTATGGCAGCTTATCAAAGAGCTATAGAAGATAAGAAAGTGGCAGACCAAATGGTAGAACGGTTTAAATCCGAGGTTAAAGCCACTATCGAAGAATATAACGGGCAAGTTCAGCTAGCTCAGGGTAAAGTTAATGAAATGATAGCCAATGTTGATGGTGAGTTTATGCAAGCCAAAATATCAGCGGATGCCTTTTATGAACAACAGGAAAAAATTGCGAAAGCTATTGAAGCCGAAGGGTCGGCAGAAGCTAAAGGTATAGAAAAGATGGTTCAGGCTTTAAATAGTTCAGGAGGCGAAACCATGGTTAAGTTAAGGCTGGCAGAAGCTTTGCAGGGAAAGAAAATTTATTTATTGCCTTTTTCAGATTCCGGAAATATAGACTTAAAAACAACGGATATAAATGAACTGTTAAGAACTTATGGAGTTCAGCAATTTCAAAAAAAGTAAAATACCTATATAATTTTTAATAAGAATGCGGATTAATAATTTATTGAAAAGAATGAGAGTGAAATATAAATTTTTCCTGATTGGTTTAACTATATTATGCTCATCTTGTGTTGAACCCGGAGAATTAAAGACTGCTCAGGAATTTCAGAAAAAAGGTTCCATCGTTGAGATATCGGGAGCTCAGGACGATTGGACATTGATAGTTAATGGGAATCCTTTTTATATTAAAGGTGTAGGCTGCGGGTTAGCTATAGGTAAAAAAAATGAAAATTATTTAAAATTAGCTAAAGAATTAGGAGCAAACTCTTTGCGTACCTGGGGGACAGACCAGGGCACAAAAGAATATTTAGATAAAGCATTAGAATATGGCCTTATGGTAGACGCGGGGATATGGCTTAACTGGGCATCTCCTATAGAAGGATTTAGTTATATAGGAGATACCGAATATAAACGGTTAAAATGGAAAGAAGTCATTGATTATGTAAAAGAGTATAAAGGCCATCCGGCAATATTAATGTGGAATGTTGGGAATGAAGCCCTGCTTTTTACAAAATCAGAAGAAGAAAAGATAGCATTATGTCAGTTTCTCGAAAAACTAATTCAGGAAATTCATAAGATCGACCCAAATCACCCGGTGATATACACGGCAACTAGTTTCATGAGTTTTAAATATATCAAAGAACATGTTCCAACCCTAGATATTATTGGCGCAAACTGTTACGGCAGTATTCGTTCAATTCACGCCACATGGCAACATTTAAAGTTTGATATACCCTACGTAATAACCGAATTTGGGCCATTTCTTCCATTAGATAGGCCTAAAGATGTAAATGGTAAATCAATAGAATTAGATGATTACAAAAAATCGTCTATTTACCGAAATTTATTACATCAAATGAAAAGTTTAAGGAAATCTAATCTTGGAGGATTTGTATTTCATCTTGGAGAGACTACTCAAGAAAGCATGACCTGGTGGAATATTAATCAAGGGGAGTTTAAGAGACAACCCTATTGGGAAATATTTAAAGAATATAACGGGATTCCAGCACCATATTCAGCTCCTAAATTGAAAAATATTATTTTGAATAAAGTTAATAATATTGAAAGCGGCGAAACAATAACCGTTAAGTTAATATTAGATCGGGATATAAACCGGAATGATTATACTTATGAATATTTATTGAGCACTTCCGTTGAAAACGAATTAAAATATTATGTCAATGAATATGTTGATATCAAAGTAATAGGCAACGGCCCGCAAGTCCAAGTAAAACTTCCTCAAAAAAAAGGTATATACAGATTATATTGCTTTGTTAAAGATAAAAAAGGCAATTTATCAAGCATAAACAAAAGTTTAAAAATAGAATAATTTCAACCACTACAAATTCCGCAAAATGAAAGAATCCCCCCTTTCGGCGAAGCATTAATGAAAGATGGAATATCAAGGATTATAAATGGAGATATTAGATAAAAATTTCTCACACAAAGCCACGTTGGACTGTTAATGCTGGTAACCTGCTCAAAAATGTGAAAGATTGCATTGGAGAAAAGAGACGAGGGATGATGGAAAAAAATAGAAAGTGTACTCCCTGTCACCTAGCGAACAAATATGTCATCCCGGTGAATACCGGGATCTCAAGAGGAAGGGTTAGTACTCATTTGGTAGTGAAGTTATCAGCGATAAGCTGATTCAAAATTTATTCTTTTTAATCAAAAATATTAGTTTTTAGCAGAGATGAAATCTTGGAGTTATTGCTGGAAATAGCAGTAAAATGGAAACGTGTTTACAATTTTAAGGGTATTTTTCAGGAATAAACGGTTTAATGTTATTTAAACCGTAGAAACAAATATTTCAGTCACCTTTGTGTACTTAGTGGCTTAGTGTGAGAATTGGTTTTGGTTTTTTGGACGAAGAAAGTAATGACGTAAAGAAGTGAAAAAATGAAGATAAAAAAAGAGAAATTCTCACACAAAGCCACGGAGGCCACGTTTACAGCCGTGCATTTTCTCAAAGAGAAAATTCCACGGACTGTTAACACTGGAGACCTGCTCAAAAATGTGAAAGATTTTTGAGTTATTCAATGGTCCCAGTGAAGTAAGAAATACGGATGTTTGAAAATTTGTAATACGGCCACGAGTAAACTCGTAGCAATATTAAGGAGTTAAACACTTTCTGTCTAAAATGAATTTTATCCAGGCAGTATTATCCTTATAAATATTGATGTTACACATCTATTGGATTAAAGATTTTTTGTAAAAATATAAAATAGATAGTTATAAGAACTAAGAGATAGAGAAGGATAAAAAGTTAAATGTTTTGTAAGTTGATAATAAAAAAATTGAATAAGTTGGAGACTATTAAAGTATTTGATTAATTGGTTTTTGTATCTTGATTTA
>JAUVUO010000079.1 GCA_030601015.1 Candidatus Omnitrophota bacterium
AGGAAAAGCAAGGGTAGGGATAAAAAAGATTAGAAAGTACTTGAATGATGGAAATGTAAAGGAATTTTATAATTATATATTTAAAACTTTGCAAGAATATTTGGGAGATAAATTTCATTTACCTTCAGCAAGTATAACTTTAGATGTTATAGAAAAATATTTTGAATCCGCGGGGATTAAAGCAGATAAAGATATTTTAAAAACATTAAAGGAAATATTTCAGGATTGTGACAGATTAAGATATTCTTCCGTTGGGATTGATAAAAGCGGTATGAATGATATTTTTAAAAAATTAGAAGAGATTATAGATTATTTTCAAAGAAAAAAATATAAAAATGCGTAATATTTATCAATTTAGAGTATTGTTAATTGGTTTGTTATTTTTAACCGGCTCTGTTTGTTTTTCTCAGGAAAAAAAATCTTCGGAATATAATTTTTATAGGGGAAATCTTTTGTATGAGAAAGGTAATTACGATGAGGCTATTTTAGAGTATAAAAAATTGGATAAGAAAGGCTTAGAAAGTGGAAATTTTTATTATAATATTGGTAATTGCTATTTTAAAAATGGGGAGTTAGGTAAAGCCATATTGAATTACGCCAAGGCAAAAAGAATAATTCCCGGAGATAAAGATTTGTTAGCTAATTATGAATACGCTAAGAGTAATATTGAAACTCTGATAACCGAACCCAAACGTTTATGGATAATAAAGGAAGCAGGTAATTTTTTTAAACAATTTACAATTGATGGAATTACTATGTTTTTGTTTGTTTTTTATTTAATTTTACTTATAACTATAGGGGGCTGTATTATTTCGCGGATTTCCACAGTGAAGAAATTAATAATTATCAGCATACCTGCTATTTTATTTTTGGGCAATTTTATTTTTTTATCAAAGAGTATAGATAAGATTGATAAAGAAGCCATAGTTATGGAAAAAAAGATAGAAGCTAAATTTGAGCCTTTTGAAGAAGCCGCTGCTCATTTTACTCTTTATGAGGGAATGAAGGTTGAAATATTATCAATAAACGGCAATTGGTATAAAATCAAAAGGATTGATGATAAGATGGGCTGGATTAAAAAATATCAATTGTCTATAATTTGAAGATTAATTTTTTTAGTATAAAAAGAAAAAGTGATAATATTTAGTGTTGAAAATACAAAAGTCCATTTATACTTAAAAAACCGCTTTTAAGGTAGTTTTATTAAATAAGTAATATTTATGATATAATTTATATTAAAATCAGCCTTAAATAAAGAGCAGGCTTAATTGTTTATAGTGCTGTTGTATAATGGTGCCGGTGCATGATTTCAATGATTAGAGTAATTGAAACGCGGAGGCCCCAACCCTTGTAATTATAAATTAATCGTTGTAATCGGGAACTGTTATATTTTGTAATAGGCCCTTTATAAATAATAAAAGAATGAAAATACAATTTTTTGATTCTATACATATATCCCCGCCGAAGAATAAGATATATTCACGTTTAGGATATGCTGAAAATTTAACGGTTTTAACCTGGGAACAAAGAAAAAAGATTGATGAAAATATAGAAAAAGCTTTAGATTCAGTTTCTTTAAAAGGGGCAGGGGTACGTATCCCTATTAAGGCAATCACCAGTTCAGAAATTAAGCTTTCGAAAGGAATCATTTTTAAAAGCAAATCTTTAGTGAAATTTTTAAATGACTGCCAAGAGGTTCTTTTAATAGCAGCTACAGCCGGTGAAAGAGTAGGCGAATGTATCCGTCAAAGTTCAGAAGGTGGGGATATGACTTATGCGGTAATTTTAGACGCGGTAGGGAGTGAAATGGCTGATTCGGCATTAATTTGGATTATTAGCTATTTTGATAATCAAGTTAAAAGGGAAAACAAATATGTAATGAAAAAAAGGTTTTCGGCGGGGTACGGTGATTTTTTGTTAGATAATCAAAAAATTATATGGGATATTTTGAAATTAAAAAAAATAGGGGTTAATTTAACTGAAAAGTATATACTTATTCCGGAAAAAACTGTTACCGCGGTTTCCGGCATAAAATTAATTTCCAGGTGAAATATGAAAAATATAAAAAATATTTTAAGGAAAAAAGTATTAATTCTTGATGGCGCGACAGGTACAGAGCTGCAAAAGCGGGGGATGCCTCAAGGTGTTTGCCCTGAAATATGGTGTTTAGATAATCCTAAGGTTTTAAAATCTATACATTTGGATTATTTAAATTCCGGAACAGATATGGTTTCTACTTGTACTTTTGGAGCTAATGCCCTTAAGCTGAGGGAATACGGTAATTTTGATGTAAAAAAAATAAATCGGCGATTAACCGCGATAGCCAGAAGCGCGGTAGGCAAAAATTGTCTTGTAGCCGGAGACATTGGGCCTTTGGGGAAATTTATAGAGCCTTTTGGGCCTTTGGATTTTGATGATGCGGTTGATATTTTTAAGGAACAGGTAAAAGGCCTTATTCAGGGAGGTGCGGATTATTTGGCGATTGAAACCATGATGGATATTCAGGAAGCTAGGGCTGCCCTTATAGCTGTAAAAGAGATTACCGATAAATTTGTTTCTGTGAGTATGACTTATGAGTTGAATGGGCGGACTCTTAGCGGTACCGATCCTGTAACAGCTTTAGTTACTTTACAAAGCCTGGGTGCCGATGCTGTAGGTTGTAATTGTTCCGCTGGCCCTCAGGATATGATTAAGTTTATTTTAGAAATGAAACCTTACGCTAAAGTACCTCTTTTAGCTAAACCTAATGCCGGTATTCCGGAATTGATTGAAGGTAAGACTAATTTTATGATGGGTTCTGAAGAATTTTCTTTTTACAGTAAAGAGTTGGCCTTAAACGGTGTCAATTTGTTAGGAGGCTGTTGCGGTACTACTCCTGAACATATTAAAGAATTAAAAAGAGTTGTAAGTAAAATAGAGCCCCGATATCGGTTAAAGAAATCTATAAGCGCTTTGAGTTCAGCAAGGAAAACACTTGTTATAGACAGAAATAAGCCTTTATTAATAATAGGTGAGTGTATTAACCCTACGGGAAAGAAGGTTCTTCGGGAAGAACTTCAAAAAGGAAAGACCTCAGAGGTGAGGCATTTGATTAAAGAGCAGGAAAGTAAAGGGGCTAATCTTCTTGATATTAATGTGGGGGCGCCGAGGGTTGATGAAAAACAGATGCTTAAAGGAATAGTTCAGTTAGCAGCTTTACAAACTAACCTTCCTTTGGTAATTGATTCTTCCGATCCTGAAGCTGTTGAAAAAGCACTTAGAGTTTATCCTGGCAGAGCTTTAGTTAATTCTATATCAGCTGAAAAAGGGAAATTGAAGAAGCTTTTGAGGATAACGAAAAAATATGGGGCAATGTTTATTCTTTTGCCTTTGAGTGACAAAGGGCTGCCTAAAGATTTTAATGAAACTAAGGAAAATATTAGATTTATATTTAGTCAATCAAAAATATTTGGTTTTACCAAGGATGATGTTATTGTTGATGGATTAGCTATGCCTATTTCAGCAAATCCCGGGGCGGCTTTGGAAACTGCAAAGGCCATAGAGTGGTGTTCTAATATTTTTAAAACCAGTACTGTTATAGGCTTATCTAATGTTTCTTTTGGTATGCCTAAACGCGCATTGTTTAATGCTGCTTACCTTGCAATTGCTCAATCTCAAGGCTTAAATATGGTGATTGCCAACCCTTTAAGCGAGGAATTAATGAATATTAGTAAAGCGGCAGACGCTTTGATTCAAAAGGATAAGGGAGGCTTATTGTTTTGTTCTAATTTTAAGAAAGAATGTTTTTCTAATATAAATCCTTCTCTTGGAGAGGTTACCTTTTGTGATAAAATTTTTGTTGCTATTTTGGAGGGGAATAAGGAGGATATCAAAAGTTATGTTCAAGAAGCTATTGAATCAGGAGAAAAAGCTTATGATCTTGTACATAAAGTTATGCTGCCGGCTATAAATAAAGTCGGGGAGTTGTTTAATAAAAAGGAATACTTTTTGCCTCAGCTAATTAACAGTGCGGAAACCATGAAAATTGCTTTTACTTTTATAAAACCTTATTTATCTGACAATAAATTATTAAAATTGCAGAAAAAAAATGTAGTAATCTTGGCTACGGTAAAAGATGATGTTCATGATATTGGTAAAAATATTGTAGCCTTAATGCTGGAGAATCAAGGAGTGCTTGTCATAGATTTGGGAAAAGATGTGCCGGCAGAAAAAATTATTAAAGAAATTAGAAAACATAAACCAATTTTAGTTGCTCTTTCTGCTCTTATGACTACAACCATGATTAATATGGCTGAAGTTATTAATTTGTCCCGAAAAAAGGGGTTAGATTATCCGTTTATGTTGGGAGGAGCAGTTGTGACTAAATCTTATGCTCAAACCTTGAAAGTGGAATATGCTAAAGATGGAGTAGAAGCGGTAAGAGTTGCTAAAAAATTTATGAGAATATAGCGGTATTTTAAAAGTTGTGAGTAAGAAGTTATGGGAGTGAGTTTTCTGGGGTGGAATATTACTAATTTTAAGAGTAAAAATAAAAAAAGCAACAGAAAACAGCATAAATAGTTAATTTTATATAAATTATATGAGTATTTTAATTCAAAACATGTGGCCGTTATTACTGAAGATTTATGATGCGGCAAGTATGCAAAGGTGGAATGACCAGATTCGGACTGTTGATTTAACAGAGTTAGATAAACAGGCCCATAAAATGATTATAGCTTATGTATTGGGAAAATCAGAAGAAAACATAGGAATTGAAAAAATTAATTGGATAGAAATAATTGAGGCAGGTATATTTGAGTTTTTACAACGAATTATTCTTACTGATTTAAAACCGGCTTTGTTTCATAGAATAAAAGAAGATAAAGAAAAATATGAACGACTGAACCAGTGGGTATATAAAAGAATAATTCCATTCATTATACCTTTGGGAGAAGGATTTTGTTCGCGTTTTAAGAGTTATCTTATGGATAGAGAGAGAAATGTAGATCGCAGGATAATAAGCGCGGCTCATTTTTATTCTACAAAATGGGAATTTGATGTGATTGAGAGGGCGAATCCTCAAGGTTATTCTATTGAAGAAATAAGAAAAGATTTAGATTCGAAACAAGAGAAGTATCATGATTTGAAAAGTATGCAAATATTACTGCAGGCAGAAGAGCTTAAAGATTTTATTGATTTATGTGCGCAGCTAAGATTTCAAATTAGATGGAGTCATATGCACATGGTTCCTAAAATATCGGTTTTGGGACATATGTTGATAGTTGCTATGTTTACATATTTGTTTTCGTTGAGGATAGGTGTAGATGATCAACGGGCAATAAAAAATTATTTTACCGGATTATTTCATGATCTTCCGGAAGTTCTTACTCGGGATGTTATTAGTCCGGTAAAAAGATCGGTTGAAGGGTTAACAGATTTAATAAAAGAATATGAACGGGAAGAAATGGAGAAAAAAATTTATAAATTGATTCCTGCACAATGGCATAAAGACATGAAAATGTTCACAGAAGATGAGTTTGATGATTTGATTGTTTCGAACGGAGATAAAATAGAAAGAGACGGCAAACTGGTTAAAGCGGCTGACGACTTGGCAGCTTATATTGAGTCCTGGTTGTCTTTAAAAAATGGTATCCAAAATAAGTCATTAGACAAGGCGGGAAGATTTATTAGGGAAAAATATAAATTCGAGACGATTTCAGATATAGATTTTGGAAAATTTTACAAAAAAATTTTTAAGGATGATTATGGTATAAAAAAAATTTTATTTTTATGTACAGGTAATTCTTGCCGGAGCCAAATGGCGGAGGGATTAATGAAATATTTCGGAGGAGAAAGATTTGAGGTTTTTAGTGCCGGGTCTGCGTCTATAGAGGTTAACCCTCTTTCCATTAGAGTGTTGCGGGAAATAGGTGTGGATATCTCAGGACAAAAATTAAAACACCTCAAAGATTTCCTTGGGAAAAAGTTTGATTATGTTGTAACTGTATGCAATAACGCAAAACAGATTTGTCCGGTATTTCCCGGGGATTACAATAAAGAGCATTGGGACTTATATGATCCGGATTCGGTAGAGGAAAATGAAGAAGAAAAAATTAAAGTTTTTAGAGATATTCGGGACAAAATAAAAGAAAATATATTGCTATTTTTAGAGAAATTAGATTGAAATGCCTAAATTAGTTAAAGCTGTTTTATCAGAGAAGATAAAAAAAACTGCTGTTATCGAAACTTTTAGGTTTATTCCCCAAGAGAGAGTTGAATTTATCTCAGGCCAGTTCAGTCAAATCATTTTTGATGACAAGGATTTAGGGAACAAAGAGTTAAATAAATATCTTTCTTTTTCTTCTTCTCCCGGCAAAGAATATATAGAAATTACTAAAAGAAT
>JAUVUO010000018.1 GCA_030601015.1 Candidatus Omnitrophota bacterium
GATACCGGTATCTTTAACTGATATATCTATATTTTTATATTTTTTGACTGCTTTTATTTTTACTTCTCCTTTATCTGTAAATTTCATGGCATTACTGACTAAATTCATTATCACCTGCTTTACTCTGCGCTCATCGCTGACAACTACCAGCTCCTTAGGGGCTTCTAAAAAAAACTTAATTCCCTTTTCCTCTGCGGCAATCCGAAAAGTTTCCCTTATTTCCTCAAGCAATGAAGAAAGATTAAACTTTCTAATTATAATTTTCACCTTGCCTGCTTCTATCATATTGACATCAATTATATCATTTATAAGCAACAACAGGTGATTGGCGCTGCCCTCCACCATCTCAAGCTGTTTTGTCTGTTCTTCGGTAATCTTACCAACAGCACCGCTCAACAGCAAACTAGTAAAACCCATTATAGAATTCAGCGGAGTTCTCAATTCATGGTTCATCGAGGCGATAAACATAGACTTAAGCCGGTCTAATTCCTTAAGCCTGAGGTTTGCACTTGAAAGAGCTTCTGTCTTGTTTTCCAACAACTCGGTATATCCTATCAGTTTATCCCGCAAAACCCGTCCCCTTTTACTCAAAATGCTAATCACCACGCTAACAACTATAAACATAACCGCTCTTGCCGCATCATCTGCCAAATAAACATTCCAACTGTCATTTTTTATACAATGTGGGACTAACAGCAGCAAACCAAGAAATACCGCGGCTGACAACCCCTTATGCGGCCACCAAAAACTGGCAAAAATAATCGGCAAATAAAAAAAATGTGTAAAAACAACCTCTTTTTTTAAAATGAAATAAAAATAATAATTCACCAGCACGCAAGCAATAAGAAAAAATATAAGAATAATAATTTTACACAATTCTTTATTTACCTTAAACCCTTCTTTATCTTTAACTAAATGGTTTTCCGCCATTGCCCGCATTCCAATCACGATGGGTTCTCCTCTTGTTTTTTAATGAATGAATTTAATAGTTCTATCGATTTATCTTTACACTGGCCGCAAACTGTTCCTATTTTAGTTCTTTCCTGAAGCTCATAATATGTTTTTGCCCCCTCCAAAACAGCATTCTCTATTTCATGATCAGTAATATTCATACATTGACAAATTAAAACTGCTTTTTCTTTTTTAATCTTAAAATCCAGGCCATTTCTTCTATAATAATCATCTATTGCCGCACGTAAAGCTTTGTCTCCTAATACGGAACAATGAATTTTATGTTCAGGAAGGCCTCCTAATTCTTTAGCTACATCTTTCGGAGAAATATGATAGGCTTTCTCTATATTCATACCTTTAACCATTTCAGAAAGGATTGAGGTGCTGGCAATGGCACTGGCACAGCCATAAGTTTTCCATCTACAGTCTATTATGATACCTTTCTTTTTATCAACCCGGATGACAACCATCATCTCATCTCCGCATTTGATATTCCCTACAACTCCTTTACCGTCATCCTGATAATCATCTCCATCTATCAATATGTTTTTAGGATTCATAAAATTTTCTTTAACTTTTTCTGTATATACCCAATGACTTTCGTTTGTCATTACTCTCTCCTTTTACTATAGGCTGTAGACATTCCTCTTACCTTAGCTATAACTTTCTGAAAAATTTCTATCACATATCCAAGTTCCTCTTTAGTATTCTCCCGTCCTAAACTTACACGTATTGACCCATGAGCCCGTTCAGCCGAAACACCTGTAGCCAAAAGAACATGCGACGGATTCAAAGAACCGGACGCGCAAGCTGAACCTGTTGAAACAGCAATACCCTCTAAATCCAAATACAATAAAACAGCCTCTCCTTCAACACCGTCAAAAGATACATTCAATGTACTTGACAAAGAATCATCAGGATGCCCATTAAAATGTATATCAGCAATCTTTTGCTCCAGACTGTTTTTTAATATATCTTTAAATCCTTTCAGCCTAATATGTTCTTCTTCCATCTCTTTCGCACGCATTTCTATAGCTTTCCCCAGGGCTATGATACCTAATGTATTTTCCGTTCCTGCTCTTCGTCCTTTTTCCTGTTGCCCTCCTCTGATAAAAGGACAAAATTCAACACCTTTTTTAGCATACAACGCTCCTATACCTTTTGGGCCGTACATCTTATGTCCGGAAAGAGTCAAAAAGTCAACTCCCAATTCTTTAACATCAACCGGAATTTTACCCACAGCCTGAACCGCGTCGGTATGAAATAGTGCCCCTGAATTTTCATGGACAACATCAGCTATACTTTTTATATCTTGTATCGTACCAATTTCGTTATTAGCCATCATTATCGAAACTAACCTAGTCTTGGTTGTAAGCATATCCTTTAACTGTTCTAAATTAATCTTTCCAAATTTGTCCACATCCAAATAAAAAACATTCACTCCCCTACTTCTAAGACATTTTGATGTTTCCAAAACACAAGGATGTTCTATCCTTGTTGTAATAATATCTTTTCCATTACTCCAATCATGTCCGCGTATTTTTGATGAACATAAAAAAATAGATAAAACGGTATTATTTGCCTCTGACCCGCTTCCAACAAAAATTATTTCCTCATGCTCGGCTCCAATAAAAGAAGCAATCTTTTCTCTTGCTTTTTCTACATGTTCGCTGGCCAACCTCCCGCAGCTATGTAAACTTGAGGGATTACCAAATATATCCACAGATTCTTTTATAATGCTTTTCACTTCCGGATGAAGTGGGGTGGTCGCGTTATTATCCATATAAACAAACTTTGTTCCCATTATTATCTCCTCAAATCACAATTTTATTCTTTTTAATCCAAAAAACTACAATTACCATCCCGGTTTTATCTACCATTTATACCAAAAGAATTTGTCAAAAAAAACCGTCTTATAATAAAAATTTAATTTTTATATGTTATACAATGGATATTGCCTGTGAATAAAAAAGTTGTTTAATCTAACCATTGTATTTCATCTTTATTCTTAAAATTTTCTATATACTTTGTAATAGTCTTCCTATCCTCCGGGTCTAACTTAATAAACTTCACTCCAACTTCATAAGGGAACCTGGCACCCTTGGTTTCTTTTACCCACTGAACCACACACCTAAGGACAATTGGCCTCATACTCCCTGCCAAGGAAAATTCTAACCTTAAATACATACCTGATTGAAAATTATGCAAAACCGGAAGCCGCATACCCCCTTCAGAGAAATTCAATAAAACAGTGGTAATCATCCCTAATATTTTCTGAGGCTGATAGAAAATTTTTATATCATCATTAATTCTTACATATTTACGGTTATCTTCCATATTTTTTTAATTTAATATGCTGTTTCCAATCGACTGTTACCTAACAACTTTTTCTTTGAACCAACCCATAATAATATTTATATTATATTATCTAATTAATTTAAATTTTCTCCGGAAATATATTCTATTTCATCTCCTACCTTTATTCCTGTTCCGCTAAAAAACCCCCTATTAACTTCAAGAGCGTATTTAACTTTATATTTTGAAGTAATTGTTTGTTCATTTAATGGTTCCATCTCTTGTATATCTAATATTTTAAATTCACTATCAATAAAAGCAATGTCTAAAGGTATATATGTGTTCTTCATATAAAAACGTAAAATTTGATCTTGATCAAATATAAACAACATTCCGCTATCCGTGTCTAAATTTTCGCGAAACATTAAACCTTTACCTTTTTCTTCCGGTGAATCAGCCGTCTCAAAATTATAAGTTTCTCCATTAATCTTTAGTGTAACAAAACCGTTATTACCCTTAGCATAACATAACAAGGACAAAAAAGACATTAGGAATAAACACATTTGATATCTTATATTTATCCTTTTTTTCATTTTTATACCTATTTACTCAATTTAAATACAACATTAAAAAATTAATTTATTTTTCCCGCATTTTTCATTCGAACAAAAATTATCAACCCCATAGGAACTATGGCTATCATTACAACTAATAAACCTGAAATAATATAATAAACATTGTTGGATTTTAATAAAGGTAATACCATTAAGTTAACATTAGCCACAAAATGCCCTATAATAATAGCTCCCAACCCGTATTTCAAAAAAACACAAGCCACCACAATACCAAGTATAGTCAATTCAATTCCTCTTACATAAGTAGGAAAAATATGATAAGTAGAATGAGCAAACCCCCAGATTAATGCCGGGATTAAAAGATAAACCCAGATTGGTTTAAAGATTTTCTTTAAAAAAGAAATAGAAAAAAATCTATAAGTAAACTCTTCATCAACCGCCGCGATTAATGCGCCGGTTAAAGGGTATAAAAAAGGAAAAGTAGTCCCTAAAATGTTAGAATATTCCAAGTTCGGGGGCATCCAAATATTAAAGAATTTTGTGCCTATAATATAAAAAACGGTTATATATCCTAAAAATAAAAACCCTAAAGAATAACCTACAACAACTGTCGATATAATATTTGAGCTCAAAAAATCTTTTTTTACAATAGCATTATATAAAGGTAATTTGTCTTTTATAAACTCTTTATAATACACCTCGCCTAAGCTGCCGTAGGCAAAAACCATAAGCCCTGAAGCAACTGCTTCTCTTATTTGAGTCATAAATGAAGTCATAAAGAATACGGGTTTACTCATAGTATCATAATAAAAACTCCACAAAAGGGGAGTATTATTAAAAAATTCAATTAACTTCAACGAAGAGATAATACATCCGCAAATAAGCCAAAACCTCGTATTAACATTAAGCTTCTGGTTTTTAAAAACTAAAATGAATATTGCTAAAATAGTCAATAAAAATTTAATCAAAGTAGTACCCATCGAAAGCATCCCTCCGAATGAAAACTCTTTTTTCAAATACCTGCTGAATTCTTCAGGAATTTTAAGATATCTTCCATACCTTCCAATCTTATCTCCAAAAATACTGACATTTATCCGTAAGGTAGATTCTTCAATCTTAAAGTCTTTCTTTTCCCAAATAAAATCATAATCTGTTCTATTTTTTCGTTTTTGTTCACTACTATCCTTTAATTCATATTCATTCAAATCAATACCTTGAAAAACTATTTTCCCTTTAGCTATTTCCATAGCTTCAGATTTGGTTATATTGGCTCCAACATCATCATCAAGAACAGCATGCCGATAATAAACAATCTCACCTGTTAACGGAGATATATCCACAAAAAAACCCTCTTTTTCTAAATCCTTAAACCATCTAACCCTCCAAAACCAAATAGGAATACCTTCCCCTACAAGCTTATTTAATTTTTCCATCCCTTGTGTTTTTTGCAAATAAATCGACGCGTAATAATCGGATTTAAAAACAATTGTTCTATCGAAATCAGATAAATCAAAACCCTGAGTTTGAATAAAAGTTTTTGCTATTTTAACCGCTTCTTTTCTGTTCACATTCAATCTAATAGAGGCTGAAGGGAATGCTTTGCTATAAAACACAATAAATATTAATAAACCCAAAAACCCCAATATGGCCCAAACAATCAGATGTTTATACTTTTTAATCATATTTTTATTTCCCGCATAATTTGGCCGTCATTGATTACATACATTTGCGCTGTTTCATAATTTCACCCGCGCCTGATTTTAACGATTAAATGATAATTTTATCGATACAAAACTAATATTTTCCATCTGTATAATCAGGGACTGGTGTATTTCGCGGCAGTCCCTGATTTCAAGTCTAACTTATAAAACAAAACAATATTACCGATTTGATACCCTAACTTTATAAAAATTCTAAATAAACTTACACCTTAAAGATTAAGTTGGTTCTCACGAATGGCCAGCCACTTTTTCCTTTTTTTATAATCGGGTAAAACCATTTCAACTTTCCCCCAAAAACGTATTGAATGGTCATGATGAATAAGATGGCACAATTCATGAACTACAAGATAATCAATTATTTCAAGAGGCGCCATTATTATCTTCCAACTAAAACTTACTACACCACTCTTTGAACAACTTCCCCAAGTTCTCTTTAAAGTCTTTATCCGTAAATCAGAAATACTTACTCTAAGAATTGACTCATAAAAACAAATCCTATCTAAAATTTTTCTGTAAGCGGCAATTTTATACCATTCTATAAATTTTAAAGTAAAATATCTCTTACGATCTTTACACTTACTAAAAACACCAAAAAAAAAAGTATTATCCCTAAAAACAACTCTACTCCCCCCTATTCTTTGCAAAACCAGAGGATACTTTTCTCCTTGATATAAAAAATTTTCACCTTCAACGAATTTTTTAGGAATATAGGGCTTTAAAAATTTTTCATTAAAAGATATCTTTTTTTTTATCCACTCAGCCTTATTTTTAAGAAAAGCCTTGATCGTCTTTTCAGGAACAAATTTAGAAGCTTTTACAACAATCTTATTTTCTGATGATATTGTAATCGAAAGATTTTTTAACCTTGATTTTCTTATTAAGGTGTATTCGAATTCTACCATAAATTAATATATGATGACTATATTCTTTCCATAATAAGCCAGTTTAAAAGTCATCATAAAATCACATTGTTAGCTTTCACAAGTATAATTTATTTGTAATGTAAAGCTAACCAAACCGTTTTTTTATTCGGATCAGTCCACTCTACCCTATGACGTTTTCCTTTTGGGATATGGATATAATCTCCTGCTTCCATTAAATAAGAGGCTCTATCGTATTCAAACTTTAATTTTGCTTTCCCTGACAACAAAACAACCCATTCATTATTTTTTTGTTCTAACCACTTCCCCTCAGGTGTACATTGCCCTTGAGATATTATCCGTTCCAACTTAAACTTTTTATTTTTAATTATCGGTTCAAATATTTCTTTTTTTACCTTCTCAGGAATATTTAAAAATAAATTATTACAATTCATCCTATCCTATAAGCCAAGAACTTCTTCTTTTCCTTCTTCTTCTTTTTTTTCTTCTCCATTCTCTTTTTAACCCGTCAAACTCGCAACCCGTTTAACCTTCCCCTTCTTCACTGCGGCCGTTGTATAACTCAAAAATCTTTCACATTTTTGAGCAGGCCCCAGCGTTAACAGTCCGTGGAATTTTCTCTACGAGAAAATGCACGGCGACAACCACTGAGGCCGTTGTATAACTCAAAAATCTTTCACATTTTTGAGCAGGCCCCAGCGTTAACAGTCCGTGGAATTTTCTCTACGAGAAAATGCACGGCTGTAAACATAAGCTAATTAATTATAGCATTAAAACCTAAATTCACCACTAAGAAACGGGCCGGAAATCTTTAATTCCGCGTAGTCTGAATCATTTTCAAAATTTAAATCTAAGATTCTGTAACCAGCATTAATGCTGAAACTTTCTATAGGATTTATTTTTACACCAACTTCCGCGTCATAAAGATAACCATAACTTCCAACATCTATTCCTGACACCTCAGCAAATATACCTATTTGTTTTAAAGGCTGAAACTCAACGATAGCTCCTACAGAAGGAACCCCTCCTGTAAAGCTTTCCGATTCAGAAATTACCGTTGTTTTCAAAGAAGCTTCTACTATAAACCCTTTAGCTTCAATAAGACTGCTAATTTTTAATTTATCACTAATATTTAAAAACTCCCAGATCCAGCCCAATCTTACATATTGAAGGTCAACCTCGGTATCAACATTTACACCTAAAGAATAAGTCTGCCCATCAAAATAAACATCCCTTGTAATATCTTTATTCCCACTATAACCTACCTGAGTATAAGCCAATCGAAGTTTTGAGCTTCCTAACAAAGATAAAATAATTCTTACCTCAGGGAAATCCTCATCTCCCACCCCTAAATCATCTTTAAAATTTATATCTGTACCATCTAAAGATGATGTTGTTACTTTAGCGTTCCCTTCTAAATCAGTAATCCAATAACGTCCTTCAGCCTCAATAAGCGAGCCGGCAAAAGATGCGGTCATCATAAAAGATAAAATACACATACTAAACAAAAATGATTTTACCATTAACATAAAACACCTCCCTATGCTATTTTAGTTCTGTCAAAAATAATTATTAATTCTTATTTATTTGTAATAATTACAAAACTTTTTGTTAAAAGTACTTATCTCCCCTAAATAAAATCCCCCTATCCCCCTTTTTCAAAGGGGGAACCTTTTATCATTTTGTTTCATTTTGTTTTTGATACCACCTCTTTTTTCAAAGAAATGATCTTTTATCTTTTTTTCGTTTTGCTTTTGATACTTCCTTCCGGTCTCCCTTTGTCATTCCTCGCCCCTTTTGTTATTCCCCTTTGAGATCCCAGCATTCGCTGGGATGAAAGGGAAGGGATGTCATTGCTTATGTTTTTTTTAGTTTTATTTTTTTACGCTCCTGTTCTGCTACCGGCAAACTAATTGTAAATTTTGCACCCTCACCTTCTTTGCTCTCAACCTCTATTTTACCCTTATGGCTTTCAATAATACGATAGACTATAGACAGACCTAACCCCATACCTCCCTCGGGAGATTTAGTAGTAAAAAAAGGATTAAACACAAACTTTAGATTATCTTGAGAGATGCCGCACCCTGTATCTTTAAAAATTATTTCTATATATTTCTTATTCTTGCTTAAAGAGGTTTGCAGGCTTATCTCTCTATCTTTTGAATCTGCTAAGGTATCAATGGCATCTTCAGCATTTGTTATAAAATTAAGGAATACTTGCTCCAGCTGGTTTGGGTCACCTTGTATTTTAGGCAACGCCTTACCTAAAAGAGATATATTGAGCTTTATATTACGAATCTCAAGCTGTTTTCTCAATAATGAGACTGCGGATAGAATGGGTTCATTAACCTCAAACATTTGCATTTTAAATTCAGCCTTTCGGGCAAATAAACGAACATTTTGAATAATCGCGTCCATTCTGTCTGCTAACTCTATTATTTTATTTAAATCTTCTTTTAAAGGATCGTTGTCTTTTATCTCCATTAAAGCTACTTGGGCAAATCCCTTGATTCCGGTCAAAGGCTGATTTAACTCATGAGAAATACCTGAAGATAACTGCCCCATAGCAGCCATTTTGCTTGTTTGAATAAGTTCTTCTTGAGTTTCTTTGAGTTTTATATGCGCGTTCTCAAGTTCTATTTTTGCCTCTTGCATGTCTTCCATTATATTTAAAGCCGCTTCATGAGACTGAGCTAACTCTTTTGTCCTCTCTTCAACCTTAGCCAGCAAGGTTTTTGAAAACTCTTCTAATTCTGCCTTTGTTTCTTCCAAATTATCTATCAGAATTTGGTTTTCTCTCATATCCCGTGCTACACCAATAACACCCATTATCTTTCCACAATGAACACCTTTTTCCCTAAACTCAGGACACTCATCCACTGCATTATTACGATTAGAGCAGTTCACACGCCGCATTACAGAGCCGGTAAAACTAACCGGAATCTTCTCGCCGCTTTTTGTTTTATAAATCATCTTATAATTGCGTATTGCCCCCTCATCCAGCAGCCTTTTAAACCGTAATCCTTTAAAAAGAGTTTCTGCTTCTACTACTTCTACAAAAATATTTTTCACCTTTTTGCCAATTAACTCTTCTTTTCTATATCCTAATAATATTAACGCGGCACGATTTACGGTCTTTATTACACCTTTGGTATCAAACACAATTAGAGTATCATCCATATTAGATAAGATTAAATCAACATAACTTTTAGCTGAAATTAATTCTTTCCTATAATTTTTTATACTCTCAACCATTTCATTAAAAGTAACCCCGAGATTGCCTATCTCATCCTTTGACTCAATTTTTATCTTTACATCCAGATTGCCTTCACCAATTTTAGAGGCAACTTGATTAAGCTTAATTAGGGGCCTCACCATAACTGACGTCATAATCCAAGCGAGCAAAATTGTAATTACTCCAACAATTAATGTCGCAGTCAACGCCGAAGTAAATGCTGTTTTAATAATATTTTGTATAAAACTCCCTTTGATTCCAAGATGAATAGTCCCAACTTGCTTAATGCCCTCCATTACCGGAACCGCGATATCATAAACAAATAGTTCTTTATTTGCTATTTTCTGTATTCGATATCTCTCTTCTCTATCAAAATCATTTCTTAGCTTTAAAATTTGTTTCGGCATCTTAACTAAATACGTGTGCGACAACAAATATCCTTTTCCATCAAAAGCAAGGATATATTCCACCATATCTTCTCTCAGTTTCTTTTCCTCAAATAATACGCCGGTCAATTTAAAAGACTTATTCTCTGCTATGTCTCTAAAAAACCGTTTAGCAAGACTCTTAGCAAATAAAACTTCCGCGTTTTTCAGTCTTTCTTCCTGAATATGCCGAAACATATGGGAAGTAGACAGGATATTTGCCACGGATACTATGATTATTATAAAAATAACACCCGATAAAATTTTACAACTCAATTTCATTTTTATCCTTTCTAATCTTCAAGATTCTGTCAAAATTTTCAACCGATAAAAAATTCAGGACTCCTTCGTATAAAATTATAGAATTTTCTCTTATGGGGTAAAGGTTATAAATACCCCGGCATCTGTAATTTTTGAGTAATAAATACCCTCCAAACCCTGATGATCCAATATGCTATATTTTATTTCTTTTCCAATGCCAACATCAACATTTTGCATTGTTTCAAGGGCTTCTATAAAATTTTCTCTCGTCAAATCGGGCCCCGCCTTTTCCAAGGCTGCCACAAGGACCTTCGCGTTTACAAACCCTTCTAAAGCAACATAATTAGGTTTATCATCCGGATAATATTTTTTTACCAATTCTCTATATTCTTTCACTCCCGGCAATTCTTCTAAAAAAGGGGACGGGACTACCTGGGTTACAATAATTTTGTCGTATTGAAGAGGGTCAATTTTTTTCACTTCAACAATTTCTTTAGCAAATGCCTCTGAGCCGACAAATGATACAGTGTGGAAATAAGGTGTAAATCCCTTGTCATTTGATATTTTAATAAACTTAGCTAATGGCTCATAAGTTCCCGCTAATATAACTGCCTCCGCTCCGCTTAATTTAATAACCCGTATTGATTCTTCCACATCCATTGTTCCCCTAATATAAGTATCTATTACGATTGTATTCATATTTCTCCTTTCAAGGGCTAATTGGACTCCTGAAAGGACGGCTAAACCAAAAGAATCTTCTTGATACATAACAGCTATTTTTTTAAATCTTAACTTGTCAACAAAATAGGCAACTGCTCCTTCGGCCTCAGAATAATATGAATCCCTAACGTTAAATATATACGGCCGATACGGATTTCTCAACGCCTCAGCTCCGGTAAAAAGCCCGAGGAGAGGTATTTTTACTTCATGAACAATATCAATTATCTCCACCGATGTAGGGGTTCCTACATAATCAAATAAAATAAAAACATTATCTTGATTTATTAATCTCTGGGTATTCGCAACTGTATTTGAAGGATTATATTGGTCATCATAAGTAATTATCCTAATTTTTCTTCCATAAATTCCTCCTTTAGCATTGACTTCATTAATATAAGCTAAAGACCCATGAATTGTCTGAATGCCCAAAAAACTCGCGTGTCCGCCTAAAGAAAGTGAAGAACCAATAACAATCTCCATATCAGTAACCCCAGGGGTCCTTTTAGTAATTACCTCCTTCCGCATACAACCCGAAATAAACGGCATTGCCATAAAAACGATTAAAAAAATAAAATTTTTTTTATTCATGTCTGCCTCCTAAATTTCATTTCCCTTAATACGGATTCATTACCAATTCACACAATCACCCTAACGCTTGGCAAATTATCAACTATCCTTAATTCATTCGGATTCCTCAAATTTTTCTTCTAATTTTTTAATTCTTTTTTTTAGTTCAATCATCTTAAGCTCTCTCCCCACCGCAACCTTATTAAACCTCTCAAACTCAACAGCCTCTTTTTCCGCAGCCTCTTTTGCATTTCTTATGTCCTCATTCGCCGCACGCAATTCTTCGCTCATCGATAACATCTCTTCATTAGACTGCCTTAATTCCTCATTTGCAGCTTCTAATTCTTCATTATAAACAATCAGTTCTTCATTCTGGGCCTGTATCTTTTCTTGAGAAAATCCTAAATCTTCAACCATCTTGTTAAACGAACAAGCAAGAAAACCAACTTCGTCTCTGGTTTTAATTTTAACTCTCGCGTTAAAATCACCTCTAGCCAATTTATCAGAACTCTGTGCTAATTCTTTAATCGGCTGGGAAATGCCCCTGGCAATAAAAAAAGCGCTTAAAAATCCAACTATCAAAACGCTGATTCCTATTAAAACACTA
>JAUVUO010000105.1 GCA_030601015.1 Candidatus Omnitrophota bacterium
ATGATGCAAGAAAATTAATGAAGGCTTGTCAAAAACCCTGTCTTGATACTTGTTGGGGGCACCCGGAATCAGATTCATTATATAATTTGGTTAATGATTTTATGAGCAAAGTTAATAATGATGGTAAGAGTAATAAACAGAAAAATTTTAAAAAGGCATTAAGGTTGTTAGCCTATTATCAAGAAATTTTAGAAAAAAATGGATAAATTGAAAGAAGTTATTATTTCTATAACGAATAGGTGCAATTCTTCTTGTATCATGTGTGACATACCCAAGGAAAGCTGCAATGAGCTTACTACTTCGTCTTGGAAGAAAATGATTGATGGATCATTTTCTTTGGGAGCCGAGAATATAGTATTTAGTGGAGGAGAACCTCTATTAAGAGAAGATATATACGAGTTAATTGCTTATACGAAGAATAAAGGTATGGGGGCGTGTATTGCCTCTAATGGTTTACTGGTTGATGACAAGGCAGCTTCTGATTTGTGTAAGTCAGGGGTTAATGTTGTTAATATTTCTGTTGAAGGGCCGGAGGAGATACATAATTTTTTGAGAGGGGCCGGCAGTTATAAAAAAGTTATATCCGCTCTTGATAATTTACGGAAATATAATATAGAAACCACTGTAGCGGCTACAGTATCACGGTATAATTATAGATTTTTAAAATATATCGTAGGCCTAGCTAAGTCAAAAGGTGTTACTACTATAAAATTTCAACCGTTCAATAACCTTTTTATAAAGGATAAGTCGAGGGGGAAAAACTTTTTAATTTCAAAGAATGAGTCTTTTGAGTTAGAATTAATAATTAGAGAAGTTATATCTCTTTGCGATGATTATGGTATTGCTACTAATCCCGATGCTTATTTAAAAAATATACCTTTATACTTAAATAAAAAAATCACTAAGAATGCGGCATGTAACTCTCTTTGGACATCTTGCCCTATTAATTCTAACGGGGAAATCTATCCTTGTTGGGTTTTAACGGGGAAAAAGTATTTAATAGGTAATATTAAAGATAATAATATTACGGATTTATGGGGTTCAGAATATCATGATAACATAAGAGGAAAGATCGCTGCAAATGGGTGTGTTGGCTGTATGATGAGTTGTTATGATGAATCTTTTGGTAAAGATGGTATTGATAAAAAAATCAGTGTAAATATTAATAAGATTAAAACAAGAGGAATTGTGAATTATTTGAAATTAGCAAAGAAAAGGTGGGTTAAAAGAATTAAATTTTATTTAGCCTATAGAGGCTCTTTTTTATTGTTTATGGAGAGAGTCAAAAGGTTTTTATTTAGAAAAAAAGAATGTATAAATAATTTAAGGCATGAAAATAATAAAGAAGAAATTAAAAGAATTTTAGGTGAAATTAATATAGTTAAACAAATGTTGGAAAATGAAATAAAGGGGTTTAAATAAAATTATTATTTTTTGTTAATATTTGAGACTGCTGTGTTATGTCAGAAAGAATAAAAGTAAGCTTATATATCCCTTGTTTTAATGCAGATAAATATATTAGTTTTTGTCTGAAGGCTGTTTTAAATCAAAGTTATCCTGTTGAAGAGATTATAGTTATAGATGATGGTTCAACTGATAATACTTCGGATATTATTTCTCAATTCCCTGTAAAAATTATTAAATATATTAAAAATAAAGGACTGCCTTATGTTAGAAATTTAGCTATTAAAAATGCGAAGAATGATTTTTTGGCCTGTGTTGATGCTGATTGCGTTCCTGAAAAAGATTGGCTGCAAAAGCTAATAAAAAATTTTTCTCCGGAAGTCGCGGGGGTAGGGGGAAAACTGGTAGAATCTGACACTAATGAAATTATTGATTCTTGGCGGTCTATTCGCATGAAACAGCATTGGGGCGATAAAAAATCGGATTCAGTACCCTTTTTGTTTGGTTCAAATAATGTTTTTAGAAAGAAGATACTTGATGATGTTGGTGGTTATAAGGATAAATGGCTGAATAATTATGAAGATGTAGACATTTCCCGAAGGGTTAATACCGCAGGATATAAAACAATATATGAACCGGAAGCCTTAGTTTATCATATCAAACATGATGATTATAAGTCCATATTAGATACTTATTGGAATTGGAATTTTGGCTATCATCAAGAAAAAGGGTTTTACCGTGATTACACGGCGTTATGTTCTAAAATAGAAGACAATATCGGTTTATCCAATAAGTTTATAGTGGAAGATTACAAAAAAAATCAGTTACATTTTATATATACCGATTTTTTGATTTCTATATATTTCACTTTAAAAGATTTTTTTTTAATTTATAACCGAGAATACCCTTTTCCTGAGAATAATTCCAATTCATTTTATGCTCTCTATACTAATCTTATAGATCTGAATTTTTTTTCCCATATAGACAATAAAAGTAATTCATTTAGGTCGTTAGTTTGTTCAGATCAAAAAGCCTTGCAAAATTTTTTGGTTTTTTTAGTATTTTTGTCAAAATCATTAATGAAGGAGTTTAATGATTCTAAATTTATAAAAGGAATACTAATGTATTGTCTAAAGAGTTTTGTAAAAGAGAAAGATGAGCTTCTAGAAATATCAGTTAAAAAATTGTTATTAATGGCAGATTTGAATAAAGATTGCAATCAACTTTTAATGAAAGAACATCCTAATTTGGAAAGAAATATTATTCAGCATTTTTTAAAAAAATTTGATGAATGGCTGAATATTTTAAATTTACAAATACCGGATATTTTTAATTTAATTAAGCTTTCTCAAAATAAAATAATAAAAAGGGGGGTGAGGGTATGAGACGAACGCCTACAGGATGGATAACTATTGCCATTTCATGGCTGGTTTTTTTTGGGAGCCTTTTATTAGGAAGTTATTACTTAGTTGGAAATGCTGTTGAAAAAGGGGTAATAATTTTAATAACAGGATTAGCTCTTTCTGTGATATTTAGAATTTTAGCCAATATTAATGAGTTTCTTTTTAATATTGATAATAAAAATTCTTTAATGAGTTATCAAATTAAACAATTTTTAGATAATTATAAAGGGTTTTTTGAAGATAATTTAAGATTATTAAGTGAGAGTATAATTGCTGAGTTTCGTCAAAATTCAAATGATTTTATTGAGAAATTTGACAATATCCGGCGAAGTATTCAACGAAATGCAAAAGATCTTGAGGAAGGAGTGGATAATGTAAACCAAACCCTTCAACAAAATTCAAAAGATATGGCAGGAGAGATTTCGAATTTAATCGAAAGATTTCAGCAAAATTCTGTAGATATTACTGAAAGAATTGATAATGTATGCCGGAGTTTGCAGCGAAATTCAAAGGATATTTATGAAAAAATAGAGAATGTCGATCAGGCCCTCCAACAAAATCTAAAGGATATTGCCAAAGAGAGTAATAGTACCAAGCAATTACTTATACAAAATTCAAAAGAAATTACCAAGGGTATAGATAATATGGAGCATACACTTCAACAAGTTAATTGTGATTCTAAAGATATTAATCAAAATTTATATAAATTAACTTCATTTTTAGGAGAAATAGAAAAACATCTTGATTTAAAGAAATGAAGATACTTTTGGCTAATCCTCCCTGGATAACAAAGGATGGATATGGCGTAAGGGCTGGATCAAGATGGCCTTTCATTTCATCTTTAGAAAAGAATGGGAAAAGAGGATACGTTCCTTTTCCTTTTTTTCTATCTTACGCTGTATCTTTTTTAAAAAAACATAAGAAAAATGTTATTTTGATAGATGCTGTCGCCGAAGGCCTAACTGATGCTGTGTTTTTAGAGAGGATTAAGAATTATAGCCCGAATGTAGTAGTTCTAGAGACTTCCTCCCCTTCAATTAATGCAGATATTTTAATCGCCTCCAGCATAAAGAATAAATCGAAAAATATCAAGATTGTTTTAGCCGGCCCTCATGTTAGTATATTCCCTTTTCAGATTTTAGAAAAATATGATTATATTGATTATATTTTAATAGGTGAGTATGAATATACATTGTTAGATTTAATAGATTGTTTAGAAAAAGGAGAGGGGTATTTTAATGTTTTAAGTTTGGCATATAGAGAAGGCGATATGATCAAAATTAATAAAAGAAGGCCGACTATACGTGACCTTAATAGTTTGCCTTGGCCGGAAAGGGAATCTTTAGCTATATATAATTATAATGATGGGTTTTGTGATTTACCTAAACCGAATGTCCAAATAATGGCATCTAGAGGGTGTCCATTCCAATGTTCATTCTGTCTTTGGCCTCAAGTTATGTATAATGAACATAATTATAGAAAAAGAGATCCGAAAAAAGTTGTAGATGAAATGATTTGGCTCATAAATAAATATGATTTTAAGGCAATCTATTTTGATGATGATACATTTAATATTGATAGAAAATATGTATGCGATATATGTAATGAGATAAAAAACAGGAATTTTAAGACTCCTTGGGCTATAATGGCCCGGGCTGATCTTATGGATGAAGAACTTTTAAAATTTTTAAAGCAATCAGGATTATATGCGGTTAAATATGGGATCGAATCTGCGGATAACGAAATATTAGATAGATGTGATAAGGATATGAATTTAGAACGAAGCATTCAATCAATTAAAGTCAGTAAAGAGTTGGGCATTAAAGTTCATTTGACATTTTGTTTGGGCCTTCCCGGAGAGAATGAACAAAGCATCAAAAAAACAATAAGATTTATTGAGGAAATTAGTCCGGATTCATTTCAGTTTTCATTAGCTACGCCCTTTCCAGGAACAAAATATTTTGAATTTGTAAGGCAAAAAGGATGGCTGTTGTCAGAAGATTGGACTGATTTTAACGGGAATGGCCGAAGCGTTATAAGGACAAAAGATTTAAGCAAAGAATATTTGGAGAGAATGTTGATAGTTTTGCAGACTAAAAAATATACATTATGAAGGGAATGATGAATTTAATAAGAAAAACGAAAAGTGTTTGTCCCGAATGTTTTAAAATGATTGACGCATTTATTGTGGAGGAACACGGCAAAGTATATATGAATAAGGAATGTGATAAACATGGAAAGTTTAAGCTTCTTCTTTCTTTTCATCCTCGATATTATAAAGATCTGGATGAATTTTATTTTTCATTATTTGGAAAGGAAGAAAAAGAAAAGAAATTTTACGTTTTATGATGAATGAATTTGATGTAAATAGTTGTAGAAGAGCATGCAGATTGGATGAAATTAATAAATATCTATGGGAATTGAAGTACCCAT
>JAUVUO010000234.1 GCA_030601015.1 Candidatus Omnitrophota bacterium
ATGGGTGTGGTTATTGAAGATAAATTTCCGTAGTGTTTTGCCCCACCCGAAAAAAATGAAAAAATTTAAATTCAATTATAGACTATATGGGCCCCGCATAATTATATTATAGGAATAAATCCTTCGGCAAATTGGAAGATCAAAAGATGGCCGCGAAATTATTTCGCTGAACTATGTGATCTTTTAATCAAAAATTTAAATTGCGGAATAATTTTTATCGGCGCGGAAAAAGATAAGTCTATAGTTGAAAGTGTAAGAGGGATGATGGAAGAACAATCCTACAGTTTTTGCGGAGAAACCGATTTGAAAGATTTGGGAGCTCTTATTAAAAATATGGATTTATTTGTTTCCAATGATTCAGGCCCGGCGCATTTGTCAGCAGCTTTAGGTATAAATACTTTAGCTTTATTTGGCCCTACTTCAGATAAAATAACACCGCCGATAGGGGAGAGAGTTATTATTTACAGAAAAGATGTTAATTGTAAGATACCCTGCTATAACTTGGAATGTCCCGATAATATATGTATGAAACAAATATCGGTTAAAGATATTTATTCTCAAGTAGAAATGTTATTGAAAAATGAAAGATAGTATAATAATAAATTTAACCACAAATATTGGAGACGCGGTACTGTGTTTGCCTGTTCTCGACAAAATGCGGGCTTCCTATCCCAAATCAAAAATAACAGCTATTGTTTCGCATAGGACAAAAGAACTTTTTATGCGCAACGATTTTGTAGATGAAGTTATTGTTTTTAATAAAAAATGGACGATTAAACAAAAGATTAAGTTTGGTTTAGATCTAAGAGGGAAATACAATATTATTGTTGATTTGAAAAATACATTACTTCCTTTAATAATTGGTGCCAAAGAAAGGACCCCTTTTGTCAGGCCGTTTTTAAAGAAATTGCACCCCAAAGATGCTTATTGGGAAGTCGTCCGCAATTTAGGAATATGCGAAAATAAAATAAAAAAAAGCAGTTTTAATATTACATCCCAAGAGAAAAAAAAATGGGATCAGTTAAATCTAAAACCGTCTCTTTTTGTCGGATGTTCATCCCTCTTTCCGGGTAAATCTTATCCTTATCACCGGTTGAAAGTTTTAACGTATGAATTGATTAGAAAAAAGTTCCCTATAGTTATATTTGGCGAAGATAGGGATAGGAGTTATTACCGGGACATTCTGAGTATTAACGGAGTAGTTGATTTAGTGGGAAAAACATCACTAAGTGAGGTTTTTTATTTGCTGAATAATTATTCAAAATTGCTTTTATCTGTAGATTCGAGTATTTTACATTTAGGAAGTTATTTGAATATACCGATTGTAGCTCTTTTTGGACTTCTCAAATCGTTTAGATTTACCCCCTGGTCAGATAAATATATAGTCTTAAAGCGGGATGATTTAGATTGTCAGTCTTGCGGTAAGACCCCATGTCAGCTGAATTATGAATGCATGAATATATCGGAACAAGAAATAATAGCGGCTATAGAGGCTTTATGGTGAACAAACCAAAAAAAATTTTAATTGTTAGGACAGATAGACTAGGAGATGTCATATTGTCTACTCCGGTAATACAAAATTTAAGAGAGCATTTCAAATATGCTCAGATATCTTTTATGTGCCGGCCCTATACAAGAGAAATATTAGAGGGTAATCCCTATTTGGATGAAGTGATTATTTATGATAAATACGGTAAACATAAAAGTTTGTTTTCTACAATTAAATTTAGTTTTTATTTGAGGCGAAAAAAATTTGATTGGGCCATAATATTACACCCTACAACTCGTGTGAATATGGTTACTTTTTTGGCTGGTATACCTTTTCGAATAGGATGGGATAAAAAAGGAGGGTTTTTACTTAACAAAAAAATATTTCATAATAAGCAAGAAGGCCAAAAACATGAGGTGGATTATACTTTAGACATTTTAAGAGAAATTAGTCTAGCTATTATTACAAAAGAAACATATTTTCCTGTTACCTCGAAAGCAGAGGAAGTCATAAAAAATCTTCTCCAAGGGTATGGAATTAATGAAAACGATAAATTTATCGTGATTAATCCTTCCGCCTCCTGTCCATCTAAACGATGGCCGAAAGATAATTTTATAAAATTGATAGAATTATTGAGGGCGAGAATAAATATGGGAATTGTGGTTATTTCCTCAATTGCTGAGAAAAGAACAGCTCAAGAAATTTGCGAACAAAAAGAAGTTATAGATTTAAGAGGGAAGGTTTCTATTTCTGAATTAGGGGCTCTACTTAAAAGAGCAAAACTTTTAATTTCTAATGATTCAGGGCCGGTTCATATAGCCTCAAGTTTAAATACTCCGGTAATATCCATATTCGGCAGAAAAAACCCCGGACTCTCTCCTCGAAGGTGGAAACCTCAAGGAGAGCATTCCTTTTATTTTCATAAAGATGTGGGATGTAAAGAGTGTCTTGCCCATAATTGCCAAAAACATTTTCTTTGTCTTAAGAGTATAACTCCTTTAGAAGTAGCTGAGAAAGTTTTTTCTTTGTTATCAAAATGATTTAGATAGTGGTTTTTACAAAAAAGAAAAATTATTTGACAACA
>JAUVUO010000052.1 GCA_030601015.1 Candidatus Omnitrophota bacterium
AGACATTATTTAGTTGAAGATTTATGTTAGGGATGTTCTTCTTAATTATAGATCACAAAACTTTTCTTATTAAATCTACAGCCTCATTAATGAAAGAGGCAGCCTTATCTTCTAACCCTTTCTTATTACCGACAACAGAAACTCTAATTAACGCACTATTAATATCTTTCCCCATTAACGCATCCCATAAATTATATAACTCTTGGAGATAATAATTTGAAACAAACCTTCCCTTTGTCGCAAACCAATACCAAACTTTTGTACTCCCTTTTGGCAACTTTATTATTAACTTGTTTGTAGAAAGCACTTTGCCTCCATTTATGGGTATATTTTCTTTTGATTTCTCCATAAGCTCCGCACCTCCTCCTAAATAACAATATTCCGGAGGATGTAGACTATCTCTGTTCCTACCCGCATAAACCATAGCTAAAACAACAACGTCGCCCTCTTCATCTTTATATTCACGCATCAAGACATCCTTTGTCTCAAGAATTTGATAAACATTTTCTGTAATTTTGATATCCTTACCTTGCCATCGGCCTATCTGAAAAGGCAGTTTATTTAAATGATTCTCTGTAGAAACATTACCTTTTGAACCTTCAATTTTAAAAACTAAAATAGAAGTTACACTTAGGAGAATTATAACTATTAATTGTCTCTTACTAACGAACATTTCAATAATTTACTAGCTAAAATTAATAATAAAAATCCTAAAACGAAAACCATAAACCCTGAAAAATCATGAACAACCCCTTGAGCAGCTTTCTCCCCATAAATATAACTAACGATAAATAGAAAAAATATTCGTGATAAGTTCGATAAAAGAGCTATGGGTATTGTTATAAAAAATAAAATGATTTTCCGCCACAATTTCGCACCGGTCAATTGAGTAAAAACTGCTCCTAAAGCTAAAAAAGAAATTAAAGACCTTAACCCGCTGCAAGGATCTCCCACTAAAAGCTGGCCTCCCGGATAATATATTATTGACCCAACTCTTTGAGCCTTCATAGATAAACTCTCTGCAATAAAAATTGCCCCTTGTGCGGCTAAAAGTTTCATTTTGAAAGAAATAGCAATAATTACAACTTTAGGTAAAGGCAGCATAAAAACAAGAAACACTATCGGAAAAATCACCTCTTTCAGAGCTTTTCTTCCGTATAAATACAAAACTATTCCGAATATTGATATAGGAATGGCAAAATATGAACCGAAATTTATTCTTAAAGAAAGGCTAGCCAGATGCAGCAAAAGGCCTGCTGATAAAACAAATATCCCTATAATCTCAGATTTAAAATCAATCTCTTTTAAACGCTTCCTCTTCTGCCATACAAAATATAAACAAACAAATGGTACTATATATCCATGCGAATAGTATGAATCCCTAGCAGAAAACCTCCCAAAAAGATGAGAATACGTAGGATAAAAAATTACAAAAAACAATGTTGGTATTATAACCTTCATGAAAATTTCTTTTAGTTTTTTATATGATTTTATTCTTGATAATTCCATAATTTATAAAAATAATATTTTATTTTTTTTATTTAGCAATTTTATCTTTTAAAACCTTAAGTTGATACGTTGCGAATTTGACAACTCTTTGATTCTCAGGATACTTTTTTATTACCTTTTCAAAATTTTCAACAGCTTTGTTTGGAATATTTATTCGCATATAGACAATACCTAAATCTAAAAGATAAGTCGGATTTAAAGGATATTTGTCGGCCATATTATTAAGAAGTCCTATCGCCTTTTCTTTTTCATCCTTAGCTAAATAACATAAAACTAAAAAACTAACAGCTGTTCTTGTTTTCAAAGTTTCCTCTTGTCCCTCAGCAAGAATAGACTCGTATTCCGAAATTGCTTTCTTAAGGTATATATCAGCTTTATCATCCTCTTTGATACTTTTATAATGCTGAGTAACCATTATGGGCACAGATAAAGCCATCTTACTATCAGGATAATCTTTTTTAATCTTTCTATAAATACCCATCAACTCATCAGTATTGTTATCTTTCCTAAAACAATAAGATAACCCCAAATAGGCATCTAAACATACCGGCGGCTTATCAGAATAATCTTTTAATACTCCATAAAAAATATCTTTAGATTCATTCAACTCTTGATTCTGAAAGTAAAGTAATCCTAGCTTTAATTTTATTTTCGATATAAGTTTACTTTGCGGATACTTATCAATAAACTCTTTATAAGATCCAATAGCTTTAGGAAGTTCTTCCTTGTTTCTTGAAAAAATATCACCTTTAACTAAAAATGACTTTGCCGCCTGTAAGCTATCGGGATATTCCTTGACAATACTATCCCAGACCTCCATCGATTCGTCTTTATTCCCTCTTTGCAAATGAATTAAAGCTAAATGGTCATTAATTACTGGATAAACCGGTGTTTCTTTATATTCCTCCAACAAAGACTCGTAATGCCGCACAGCCCTTTTATAAGCATTTTCTTGGCCATTATCATTCTTTTCTTTTTGATAATGCTGTAAAATATATATAGGCATCCTTAAACCTAAAGTTGTAAGAGGATACAAATCAATAATTTTATCGTATTCTTCAAAGGCTTCTTGCCATTGGCCTTTAGCCTCATAAATGTTTCCGATTGAAAAATACGCACTACTGGCAACCTTACTTTTTGAAGCAAAATTTTGAATTATAGACTTTAACTCCTTTTTAGCCTGATCAAATTTGCCTTGCGATAAAAATAACTTTGAAATAGCAAATTGAGCCTTTAATGATACTTCCTCTAAAGGATAAGAATCTACTACTTTTCTATATACCGAAACTATTTCCTGATAATCCTTTTCTTCTAACTGATTATTTTTTTCTTTTAAAACTTTACCAACTTTCTGCTCAGCCTTCCAGAACATTTTCTCTGACATATACTTCGGATCAGAACACCCTAAAAATAATGGCAAAATTAAAACAACACTTAGCAAAAACAAATTTTTTTTTATTTTCATATCTTTTCCTATATTTCGAATTATTTACTTCAATTATCTTTTCTGTTGTTTAAATAAAGAACAACCGGAGCCACGGTAATTAAAGCGTTGATTAATAAAATAACAAAAATACCAGCACCTAAAACAAAAATGATTATATCTGGACTAAACCATCTTACTAAAGTTTGCAACTTATCCTGTAAAACTAATATCGGCAAATATAAAAGTGCCGGTACGGATACCAACAGGAATGAAGAAACTAAATGTTTAGATAAAAACACAAAATTATTCACTAAAGCCTTAAATAAACCGATTTTATCTATAATAATCATAACCATGGGGTATAGAAAAAAAAGCTGAACTAAAATCACAATAACATAATTTAATACTGCAGCTAGCAAAGGTTTACTATTTAACAATGCCATAGACCCGGTTAATTTTGTAAATAGCAATGAAAATCCAAACATCATTAACCAAACCGCTAATAATAAAAAATATTTTTTAATCGAAACCCGTAAATTTAAAAATTTTTGAGATTCATCACCAACATAAGCGTCTTTAACCAACCCAATAGCTACACCTGTCATTAAAACTCCAATTATCGCATCGATTAAAATATTCGCAAAATAAAAAAGTTTTGGAACTAAAGACAAGTTCAAAGGATAATGCAAAAATGGCTCTCCCCAAAAAGCTCTAATAATTGGGGCTAAAACATATGAAACAGGTCTTTGCGGAGCCATCCAAATCAAATATAGAGCTATTGAATTGACAACTCCGACTATAAAAAAAGGAACAACAATTTTGGGATTTTCTTTGACCATATTGAAGGTTTGCTTCCAAACTTTAACTACCATTTTGAATCTCCATTTAATTATGGGACTGTTTCAAAAAGCCATAGTCCCTGATTACACTGATTAATTATTGATTGCATAGATTGAAACATTAATTTTTTATCGCTGAAATCATCTTTTAATCATTAAAATCAGGCGCTCTTGTTATTATGAAAAACGCCTTTTAAAAAATATATTTATAATATTATAGCATTAATTAATCATTTTTGACATCTTTTTAACAAAATTTAAAAAACCAATTTTGACATAACTCAAAATTTTTTTATTAAAGATTTTTCAATTTTTATACGCGGCAAAGTCTTTTGAGGTTAAATTGATGTGGTCTTATTACCTAGCGCCTTCTCCAGTCAACATTGTTTTAACTGTCCAAAGGGCTATCTTAAAATCGAAAAGCCAACTCATTTTATCGATATAAATTGAATCAAATTTCAATTTCCTTTCTGAATCTTTTATCGATGCCCCATACCTATAACGAACTTGTGCTAAACCGGTTATTCCGGGTCTAACGTCTAAACGCTTTGTGAAATTCGGCACAGTTCTCGTAATAATTTCTGTAAACTCCGGCCGCTCCGGCCTAGGGCCTATTAAACTCATATCACCTCTAAACACATTAATAAGTTGGGGTAATTCATCAAGATGAGCTTTTCTTAAAAACTGGCCGATTTTAGTAATTCGGGGATCATCTTCTTGAGTCCAAACTGGACCTGTTTCTAATTCCGCATTTCGCCTCATTGTACGGAATTTCCACATTTTAAAAAGTTTTCCATTCTGTCCAAGCCTTTCCTGCTTAAAAAAAACCGCACCGTCAGAATCAATCATAGTTATTAGAGCAATTATTAAATATAAAGGTGATAAAACAATCAAAGATACAGCAGAAACAATAATATCAAGAGCTCTTTTCAACCTTAAATAATTCTTCCTGACAAATCGTATAATAATACTTGCCAGTCCACCGCCCATAATCCATGAAAAAAAACTCCCTAATAGAAAATTATTCATTGTCTCTGGGATAGCCGCTTCACCTTGGGCGTAAACCAAACTTTTCACAACCATAAAGACTATTCCTAAAAAGAAAAGACATGACATAGCTATGTTTATGATTAACCGGTTTTTTTTAGTAAGTTTGGCAAAACCTTTATTAAAATATTTAAACCAGCCTAAAAATAAATTTCTCAATTCAATTTTAATGATTTTATAAAAACGTTTACTATTCATGATTACCTCTTTTTTAATTAACTTATTGTACAATTCAGTCAAAAAAGCATGTTCTATGCCAAATTGAGAAATTTCGAAAAAAAACTAAAAAAAACCAATTTACCAACAATAATATTGTTTTTTTTAAAAAATCTAACTAAATTTACCTTTAACAACTTTTTAAAAAAATAAAAATGTTTAAAAAAATAAACATAAATGTTCATTAAATGAGATATTTGTCATAACTCATTCTATACCAAAATGTTACAAATAGCATACTTAATCGACAAAACCTTTGAAATATTATTTTTTTAAACACTAACATAGTGTCAAAAAAAAGACGCACTAACTCTCCCTTTTAATTAATATCCTCAAGGGCCTCCGTCTAACAAATATATATTTTTACATTTTTCTTTTCCTAAAATTTAACAATCAAGTAAACCGCCAAAAACGAATAATGTCTACTGTGATTGAATGACTTAAAATTTTTTAAAATATTTATTGTAAATTTATGATATAATATTTTTTTAATGTGATCAATATAGCAAAATGGATATTAACAAAAATACAAGCATTTTCCAAGCTTTCACAAAAATCTGCAGTTACCGCTCTCTAAAAGAGGTTTTTATATTTAAAAAAAATAATGTTTACTCCTCTATTACATATGAAAAACTTTATGAACATACTCTTGCATTTGCATCTTTCCTTCGAGATAAAAAAATTGATAAAAACACATCTGTAATTTTAATCCTTGAAAATTCTCCTATTTGGCCGGAAATTTTATTTGCGCTTAGCGCAATAGGCGCTACTCTTGTGCCTATAAATCCTGAGGTAGACCAAGAAGAGATGTTAAATTGCATTCTTCATTCAGAATCAAAATATCTAATTACATCAACAAAACTTTATCAAAGATTGCAAAAGACAATAAGTCATATTCAATTAAATACAATTATCTTAGACGATGTTTCAATACAAAATATTTTTTTAACCCACATAAAAACAGATTTTTTCCCCGCCGATACATCTTCAGACGATACTGCTGTAATAATCTACACCTCCGGAACAACAGCTACACCTAAAGGTGTTATTTTAACTCATAAAAATTTGCTTTCTAATTGTAATTCCTTAGTAAAACTTGGCATCATCATATCTCCTAATGATTGTATCGCCGCTATTTTGCCTTTTTATCATTCCTATCCTTTAATGGTTACAATTCTACTACCTATTTTAACAGGCGCTAAAATAAGTTTTCCGGAAAGCATGAATTCACAGCATTTAATTGATTGCATAAAAAAAACCGGTGTCACCATATTCATCGGCGTTCCTAGGATTTTTGAAATTTTACATGAAAGGATCAAAGTCCAATTAAATAATATTTTTTTTATAAAACGGGTTATAATTAAAATAACTTTTTTGTTATCAAAACCTCTGCAAAAATATTTTAAAATTAACACTCAAAAATTAATTCTTTCAGAATTACATAAAACTTTCGGAAAACAACTTCGTTTAATGATAAGCGGCGGAGCGAAATTAAAGCCGAAAATTATAAAATCATTTTATGAGTGGGGATTTACTTTATTGGAAGGCTATGGTTTAACCGAAGCTTCTCCGGTAATTAGCAACAATTTTCCCAATAATTACATAATCGGGTCTGTAGGAAAAGCTTTACCTGATATTAAAATAAAAATTAATACCCCTGATAAAAACTTAATCGGTGAAATAATAGTTAAAGGAGACAACATCACCCCTGGATACTTTAAAGAAACTGATCTTTCAAAAAAAACAATTAAAAATGGCTGGCTATTCACTCAAGATCTCGGATACATTGATAAAAAAGGGTTTCTCTATGTTACAGGGAGAGTAAACGAAATGATAGTCTTGGGTTCCGGCAAAAACATAAACCCCCAGGATATTGAAAGTCGTTATAAAAGAAGCCCTTTTATTAGTAATATATGTGTGTTCAATTCAATGCCGGATAAAAACAATAAATCTATTTCCGGATTAGAAGCTTTAATTTATCCTGATTATAAATTTTTTAAATCAAAAAAAATAATTCAAATAAAAGAAAGAATACTTTGGGAAATAGAAACCATATCACGTGTTCTCCCCAGTTTTAAAAGAATACAGAAATACAAGGTCACTAAAACTCCTCTTCCTAAAACAGCGTTAGGCAAAATAAAACGGCATAAGGTCCTGGAAATGTATCAAAGTATAGGAAAACAACAAATAAATGAATATCCCATAAGTTTTGAAGATAAAGAACTTCTTTCTATACCAATATGCAAAAAAGCTTATGAGTTTATTAAGAAAAAAACAAAAAAACAAATCAACCTTGATGACAACTTAGAAATAGGCCTTGAAATGGACTCTCTGGAACAAATAGGATTACTACTGGACTTTGAACAAATATGCGGTGTAACCATTGATGAACAGGAATTATTGACCTTGTTTACAGTTAGAGATATTTTATTAAGATTTAAAGAAGCTGCGGGTAAAAATACTTCTGTTGATGATTCCATATCTGAATTACAAAAAAATATTCTAATACCTAATCTTAACTTAAACAAGACTATTGATATCAATCAATCGTCAGTAACCCTTAAATTAAATTATGCGGTAATATTTATACTTAAAACATTATCCAAAATTTTTTGTTTTTTAAAAGTTATCGGTTTAGAAAATATTCCAGAAAAAGGCCCTTTTATAATCTGCCCAAACCATACAAGTTTTCTTGACGGCCCTCTTTTAGCCGGCGCATTAAATAAGAAAACAACACTTCAAACCTATTTTTTAGGATTAAGCTCATATTTTGACATCAAAGTTATTTCCTGGCTTAAAAAACATTTGAGGTTCATATCTCTTGATCCTGGAACAAACTTAAATCAAACTCTCGAAACATGCAGATATGTTCTTAATCAAAATAAAGTTCTCTGTATCTTTCCAGAAGGAATGCGTTCTAT
>JAUVUO010000186.1 GCA_030601015.1 Candidatus Omnitrophota bacterium
TAGCTTGAGAAAATGAAGAAAGTTTACGAGTTGGCGGTTTAATGAGCTTTGAGATACGAATAGAATAAATATATTTGGCGGATATAATAAAAACAGGGGTGATCGGTTGTTCGTTTAATATAATGCCGCCAATATTATTTTAACCCCCATACATTTGAGATCCCGGCGAATGCCGGGATCTCAAACAAAATTATAAAAAAATAATTCGAATTGAAAAAATAGTTATAATAAAATAATTTAAGAGATTCCTGCCCCCTTACGGGGACCTTCGGCATGCGCAGGAATGACAAACGGGGAGACAGGAATGACAAAGGGAAACAGAAATTCATTCCTGCTTCTCTCAGCAGGCAGGTCTTATTCGAACGTGTATCTTCTCGCCTCTGGATTTTTGATAACAGCTTGTTATAATTCTATATAAAAATGCTGAGAAATTTAATTTTTGGAGAATGGTAAATGTTTGGAAAAAGTAAAAAAATAATTTTATTGTTAATTTTATTGCTCCCATTTTCTTTATATGCTAAAGATAAGAAAAATATAATTTTATTTTATTCTACCAATTGTAAAGTTTGTATTAAGGTTAAAAAAGAAATTTTACCGGAAATAAAGGCGAAGTATAAAGATAAAGTTTATTGGGAGGAAATAAGTACCTCAGATCCGGGAGGGTTGAAGAAGTTGGTTTCTATTACATCCAGTCTTGGTATGAAAAAAAGCTTTGTCCCTTCGATTTTAGTAGGTGGAATTTTATTGGTTGGGGAAGGCCCGATAAAAAAGAGACTCGATATTGAAATTGAGAATTCTATAAAAAAAAATTTTGTTGATTTAGATTTTTTTAAAGTAGATTTATTTGATATTTATAAAAATTTTTCAGTTTTGGCAGTAATGGGAAGCGGTTTAATAGATGGAATAAATCCTTGTGCTTTTGCTGTGATAGTTTTTTTTATTTCATTTTTATCGGTTTATGGTTATAAGAGGAAAGAGATAATTTGTGTGGGTGCAGCTTATTGTTCGGCTGTTTTTGTAACTTATGTTCTTATCGGATTAGGATGTTTTAATTTATTTTATAAGCTTACCAATATTTATTTTTTGAATAAATTTTTTTATTATTTTATCGCCGGTTTTTGTTTTTTGATGGCTGCATTGGCGTTGTATGATTTTGTTCTTTTCAAAAAGACAGGTAAATTAGATGATGCGGTTCTTCAGCTGCCTAAATTTTTAAAAAAGAGAATAAATTGGGTTATTGGATCGCGGTTGAGAAAGAAAAAAGGCGGGGTGTGGAGATTGTTGATAACTTCTTTTGTTATTGGTTTTTTGGTCTCCCTTTTAGAGGCTGTGTGTACCGGGCAAGTGTATCTTCCAACCATAGTTTTTATTTTAAAAAATACGAATTTAAAACTAAAAGCCGCGAGTCTTCTTTTGCTTTATAATTTTATGTTTATTCTACCTTTGATTTTAATTTTTTTATTATCTCTTTTGGGAGTTAGTTCATCTAAGTTTAATAATTTTTTAAAGAAAAATATAGGCAAAATAAAGTTTCTTATGATTTTTCTTTTTGTGGGGTTAGGTTTGCTTATTTTATATTTTAGCTAAAATTTTTACTATTTATTACATAAGTAAATAAAAAATATTTTATAATGGTCTGTTTTTCTGAATTATATATGGATTTGCCTTATTTAGTTTTTTCCGATGAAAAAGGGAATATTTGTCACCATCCATTTTTACGGATGGTGTCACAAAGTCTTGACGAATATATTATTCCTGAAAAAAAAGAATTAATAACCTTGCCCAAGGGCAGCTCTATTTTCTATCTTCCTCAACGTTTGCCGATAGGATTTAATCCTTATACCGGAGAGATTGAAATATTAGAAAAATTTCAGGGTAAAGATGTGTTTGCTGTTGGGGCATTCCCTATTCCGGCTTTTTTAAGATTATATACTCCGGCGTATGTAATTAAAAAAAAAATAGTCTTGCCCCTTTGGGCTTATACTTCTTGCGGTTTTCATAAAGGAAAATTTTGTATTACAGGTGTTAGAGTAGATAAGAGAGTTAGACAGAGCCCTCGTTTTTATGATAATGATAAAATTAAAATTCAGGCAAAAGAGATTATCGAGAAATATCCTGACAATCGGCTTTATAGACATTTGGCGAATTGCGCCCTAAATTATAATTGCCTGGCAGCTAAAAATCTTTTTTTGAATAGGTGGGAAGCGCCGTTACCTACTGCTAGATATTGTAATGCCCGCTGTATAGGCTGTATTAGTTATAAAGATTCTGATTGTGTATCTTCTCATCAAAGAATAAATTTTAAACCCCGGGTAAATGAGTTGGTAGAAGTTATGGTTAACCATTTAAAGGCTGCTAGGGAAGCTATAGTGAGTTTCGGCCAGGGATGTGAGGGTGAACCCTTATTGGAAAGCGAAGTTATAGCTCAAAGTATAAGAGAGGTGAGACGAATAACAAATCGCGGAACTATTAATATGAATACTAACGGCAGCCTGCCTCTAAGTGTTGAAAAACTTTGCAAATCAGGAATGGATTCTTTTAGAATTAGTTTAAACAGTACTGAAGAAAAATTTTATAATATATATTTTAATCCTAAGGGGTATAAATTCCAGGATGTTTTAAAGTCTATTGAAATAGCTAAAAAATATAAAAAGTTTGTTTCCATAAATTTGTTTGTTTTTCCCGGATTTACTGATTCTAGCCGGCAAATAGGGAGTTTGGCGAAATTCATAAGGGAATATGGGGTAGATATGATACAGTGGCGAAATTTGAATATAGACCCTGCTTTTTATTTAAAAAAAATATCTTATAAAAAATATGATTCAAAAGGTTTGTTATTTTTGATAAATACAATGAAACAGGAGTTCCCAGCTCTTAAGATGGGATATTTTAATATTACAAAAGATAGTTTTTAAATAAAAGTTCGATATGCCCTTCTGAATCAGCTTTTAAAATTTTTCACAAGATGCCGAATTAAAAATCCGATACTCACAAAAATGATTATTATTACCGGTATTTTTCCATTCTACACGCCTAAGCCTAAAAATAAACCTCCTTGATACACAATAAAGGAAGCAAACCACGCCATAGCCGTTGTCCAAAAGATTAAAAATAGTGTCCATTTCAAACTCGAACCGGATTCTCTATAGAATACCGCCATAGCTATAAAGCATGGTAAATAAATAAGAGAAAATATAAGAAAAGACAAAGCGTTCAGGGGATTCCAAGAAGGGTCTTTTTGCATTGACTCTTTTAATGAATTTGTTTCTTCAGGGTCAATTTCGCCAAGACTATAAATCGTCCCAAAGGTACTGACAACAACCTCCTTAGCGGCAATACCTGACATAAATGCAATCCCGCTTTTCCAGTCCAAACCAAGTGGTTTCACAACCGGCTCAACAAAATGGCCAAGCCTACCCGCATAACTTTGCTTTAATTGGATAGCAGCCGCATTCTGCTTACTAATGTTTTTTTCATTGGAAGAATATTGAGGAAATGTAAACCCTGCCCAAATAATTATTGAAA
>JAUVUO010000179.1 GCA_030601015.1 Candidatus Omnitrophota bacterium
ATTATTATTATTTTCAAGTTCTCTTGTAGAATAAATTATGTTGCCGCCATCCTCTTTTGCTTTGTTTAATACTTTATCGGCAACATCAATAAAATCCATACTTTTTAATATTTTATATTCAGGATAAGAAACTATTGCCGCTGTCAGCTTTATTGAAACTATGTTATCTTTATTACCAAACTTATATTCATTCAATCTCTCAAATAATCTTTGTATTAAATTTAAAACATCCTTACTGGAAGTTCCTGGAGAAACAATAACAAATTCATCACCTCCATACCTAACAATGACATCATAACGGCGCAACGATTTCTTAATTTGAGAAGACAACTGTCTTAATAAAATATCTCCAAATTGGTGTCCATACACATCATTCATCGCCTTAAAACAATCGATATCCAGCATTGTAACTGAAAGAGGTTGAGAATATCTTATAGCTCGGTGAAATTCTTTATCTAAAACATCAACAAGATAACGATAATTATAAAGCCCTGTGTGAGGGTCTATCAAAGATAATTTTTTAAACCCTTTATTAAGCCTTCTAAGTTCCTTATTCAATTCTTCTTGACTTTCATTAGCCTGTTGTTGTTTCGTAATATCCTGGATTTGAAAAACAAAGTACAAAGGTTCACCGTTATCTTTTTTAACAAGAGAAACATTTAAAAGCACCCAAAGAATAGCCCCTTTCTTGTGTATATACCTCTTTTGCATACAATAATAAGGGATTTCTCCTTTAAGCATTTTTTCTACATAATCCACATCCGCTCCTAAATCATCAGGATGAGTCACATCTTGAAAACCCAGACATTGGAATTCATCCTGAGAATACCCCATAAACTTACAAAAGGACCTATTTACTTTAAGCCAAACCCCATCAAGAGCGGCAATCCCCATACCTATACCCGCGGATTCAAAAGCAACTCTGAATGTCTCCTCACTTTCAAACAAAGCCATTTCTGCCTTTTTACGCGATGTAATATCCTCTAATATTTTTAGAATTGCTTTTTTGCCCTTATACAATAATCCTATATGTGTAATTTTAAATATTTTACCTCCAAAACAGCCCTCAACTATCACAGTATTTGTTGTTCCAATCTTAATACCTTTTTTTAAAACACAACTAGGACATTGTTTACGATTATCTTTATAAAATTCCCAACATTTCTTACCAATAGCTTTTTTCCTTAAACCGGTTTCTAAATTCTCACTAATAAAAAGCAAATTACCTTCATTATCTACAATATCCATACCAAAGGGTATCGCATTGATTATTGTTTGATTAAACTCATATAAACCTTTCAATGACTCTTGAGATACTTTAAGTTTAGTTTCCAACTTCTCTAACTGTTTAATCTTTTTTCTTAAACTAGATATCTCTTCCAAATATTTTTTTCCCTCTGACATTCTTTAAATTCTCCTAAAAAATAAAAAAAACAATCCTCTAATAAATCGAATTGCTTTAAAATGGAATTTTATTGATTCCATAAATATAACCCCTTAAATTTAAAAATATTTTCTATTCTGCATATATTCTATATCTCATTGCCATTATTGTCAATTTTATAAATAACTACTATTAAAATTCATACAAATTGGGACGGCAAAGGTAACGGTTTTCAGCAACCAATTTGTAACAATGATGAAAAAATTCATATTTCAACATTCGAATTATCTTATAAAAAAAAATAAACACCGGAACTTTTACGCGGTAACGGCAAAATTTATTATTTTTTACCCAAATATTTTATAATAATGTAAAATTTTAACTTATTATTTGCAATGTTCGGCAAGTAATTTATAAATTAAATTTTTTATCCCTCATAATTTCTTTAGCTTTTTGATAACCTTCCATTATTGCATCTCCCGCTTTATAAAATTCGAGCAAAGCAATACCATGCACATTCGGAGTTATTACCACGTCAGCATCTTTCAATTTTAATTGAGAGATTTGGTATTCCATAATAAATATTGTTCTGGCAATAGCATCGAATATTGAAGGCATCTCAAAATGTTCATTATTTGATTGTTGTTTGTTTTTTTTACCCAAAGTCTTAATAAAAATTTTACTCTTATTGAAAAGGTCTTTATTATCATTTATAAGCTCAGTTAATGCGGCATTGATCTTTGTCACCTTTGGATTGGCTCTTTCTACAAAAACTTCATTCTTTATATGTACTCTATTATGTCTTTCAAGTTTTCTTGGCACATTAGAGGCTATAATATAATCCATACCACTTTTTTTTAAAATATCTGCAGGGATAGGATTAGCCACTCCGCCATCTATCAAAAATTTATTACCAAAAGCAACCGGAGTAAAAATTACAGGCAGCGAAATACTAGCTCTCACAGCTTTTACTACCGACCCGGTATTAATTATCACTTCTTCTCCGGTCTCAATGTCAGTTGATACAACTGACAGAGGAATTTTTAAATCCTTAAAATCCATATCCTCTAGAATAATTTCTAAAAATTCTTCTACTTTCTTCCCTCGAATAAACCCTTTAGATAAAAGAAAAAAATTAGGATCAGCAAGTCTAATTAATTTTTTAAAATCCATATTCAGGGTTATCTCCTCTAATCCCTTTATATCCTGATATTTAGCAAAATAAGCTCCAACAAGAGCTCCAATGCTTGAACCGGCTATCATATCAATCTTGATATTATCCTCTTTTAAAGCCTTCAACACACCACTATGAGCTAACCCTCTTGCCGAACCACTTCCTAAAGCTAATCCAACCTTCTGTCTTCCCCGTCTAAACAATTTCATAATAAAAAATTTTTAATATTGAACACCCTACTGTTCAATTATCCCATTTTCACACAATTTATATACTAACAGATTGGAATCAAATCCACATTAAAATTTCACTTCACATATAAACATTAAAAAAATCACTTATATAATGATTATTTGATAAGGTATATTTTTACTTTTATATTTAAAACTATGCTATAGTATTGCTGCTAAAAAAATAAATTATAGAAAGATATATATTAGATATTACTCTCATCTAAAAAATTTATATTTTCCCGTTAAATCATAAGTTAAAAGTACTCGCTTTGTTTTAATGTCCAGTATAGATATAAAATTATGTTTTTGGCCTTTTTTATATGCGCAGTAACTTGCTAAATTCCGGGATATTTCCTTTTTTTGATTATTTGCAAATAAAGACCATACGATTAGAGAAACATACGCTTTGTTATTTAGCGTATCTATTTTTTTTAATATTTCTTTTCTTTTTAACCTTTCAACGTATTCTTCTATTTCAAATTTAGTAAGTTGCTTAGGTTTGTTAACACCATATTTAATTATTAACGGAGAAACACTGAAAACAATAATTACAACAACTATGACGATTAAAAAAATTCTCTCGCTTGTAGATTTTATTTTAGCTCCGCAACTAGTACAATAATTAAATTTACCCAAAAGCGTTTTTTTGCATCTGGCACAAACTTTTCCACCCATATTCTAAATTTTAATTTAAACCCCGCTGTTAATAAAATAGTTACTTAATATAAATTGGCGGGAATAAAGTTAAACAATAATTATTATCATTTGAGTCAACAATCCATATATGATATATCGAACTCCTTCCTTCGCCATATCATAATCTAATGAAGCTTGACTCAACG
>JAUVUO010000205.1 GCA_030601015.1 Candidatus Omnitrophota bacterium
GTCTTGCACCTATCTTTTTTAAAACAGCCTTACTTACTGATTTAAACCCAACCGATCCAGGTATAGGTAAAGCTATAAATGCAGTCTCCAATTTTGTTGGATTTTCAGCATCTTCATAAAGAAAAAATCTTGTAACTTTATTTTCAGCAAAAGAACTGTCTGGATTGTTAACCTGATAATCCGCTCCAACCATCCCCACCCCAGAAATTATAAAACCACCCCCAAGCGCATGAGCCGCTACACCAACCGGCAACCCCACTACCGTAGCATCACATCCTAATCCTACAAACTGTAAAGCTACACCTGTCCCAATCATTCCTACTCCTACAACTCCCCTCTCATGTTTTTCATATTCCTCATCAATTTTCATCTGATATTCTTGAGGCATAAGATTCCAGGCAAAGGTACCTGCAGGAAGAACACTACAGACATGTTCCGGAACACTTTTGCTCTTAAAATCAGAGACATAATCATCCAACATTAAACCTGGCATATCCTTTATTTCAGCTTTACCATCAACAACATCTTTACTAACCCTCCACGACGAAATAACCATTGATTGGGCCTGTCCTAACATACCCCACTTAAACGCGGTCTTAGCAATAGTAGATTTTATGCTTCCACCAGTACTAGGCTTAACAGCCCATTTAGCAAAGCTATAAGCTTTACCTGCTCCCCATTTAGCTACACGCACAACAGGGCTTGCAAACCTTGGTAAACTGCTTCCAATAGACCTTATTGTAGTCCTAACACCAACAGTCTTGACTGAAGTCGCTACTGACCTTGCCATAGTTGATGTCGTAGAAATAGCACTGGTAATTGCTGATATCATATATCCGCCGACTACAATAACACCGGCATAACCTGTTACTTCTTTTAATTTTATTGATTTAAGTTTATTTGTCCCGAATTTCGTTAAACCGAAAGTATTTGATAAATCTTTTCCAAATAAAAGTTTCATTGGAAGATTAATACTTGCGCGCGCGTCATAAAAAATATTATTTAGTAATTTATTTTGACCTAATTTATTATAACTATTTTGAATTGAATTTTTTAAATCTACACTACCGGTTTCAAAACCTGTTAATTTCTCCATAAACGAATTTGTTGCAGAACCCACAACAAAAAGAACAGGACCAGCAATAGAACCCACTTCTTTGTTATAGTAATCAAATTCAGCTGCTTTACGAGAATATTTCTGACGATTTCCTACTGCCCAGGAATTATAAAATTCAGAAGTAACTCCGGTTAGTTTAGATATTACCAAATCTGCACCGGCAATAAAAGGTTTTGCCGCATTAAAGATTTTAGGAGCTTTCTGACGATTACCTTCCGTCCAGGAATTATATGATTTTGATACACTAGTAGCCGCTTTACCTAAGGAACCAATTCCTTTTTGAACTTTGTCAGAAACCCAATGCGGTTTTACATTTACTTCGCTCATTGTTAAAGTATTAGCTCCGTAAGATATCCTATGGTCGGGTTCGGTTTTAATTCCATTACCTTTTTCTATATTTAAATCCGGATTCCCAAGGTATTTCTTTGTTTTATCTTGAATTGAATTAGAAATTCCTGTACCTATTTTCTTTAATTTCGTCATTGTGTGCATTTTCGGCATTTTCGGCATTTTAAAGTTGTCAAAGCCGCCGGCTCCTTTGATACCCAAAGCATCTTCATCTAGGATAAGAGAAAATTGTGTTTTACCAATATTTGAAATTAAACAGTTACCGGTAAACTTTTCAAGAAAAACTCCTTTTGGAAACCAGCTATCGTTAAGCCCTTCTTTAAAATAAACATTTTTACCATCATAAGAGGTTACAAGAATGAAATGAGAGGGCTTCACATAAGCGATAAAAGGGATAATTTCACTTAAAGAATTTTCAATCTTAACCGCGGGAATATTTATTAAAGATGAATCAACCCCAAAAGACCGGGCAACTTGATCAATCGCGTAAAGAGAAGCTTCAAATCTTCCCTTAAACTCTCTTGAATTCCCTGAAAGAAAATCCACAAGAACAAGCCTTACTGCCACCTCTTCCGGTGTAGTTTCTATCCCCTGATATTTCAAAAGGTTGTATAAAGAATAAATCCCGCAATTAGCATCAATATTTGTTTTTGGACTTTTCAACCATTTATCTAGTTTCTCAATTTCAACACTTGTCAAATATAAAGGTTTGGGCTGGTCAAGATTTTTTGACAACCTTTCGTAAGGCATTTCGCTTTCAATAAAGTTTAAACCTTGCTCAAAAAAATCGATAAGTATTTTTGCGGCAGGTAAGGGGTTTTTACTTAAATCACCTTCTGATTTCCCCAAAGTTGATATTTTCTTAACTCCTTCGATAGAAGCTTCCAAAAATTTCCGTGAAGCAATCCTAAAGCCATGTGAAACTTTAGCCAGAAAAGGATGGCCCTTAAAATAAGTCTTTTCAGGAGATAAATTTATAGCTAACTTTGCCTCAAAAGGTATAGCCTCAACTACAACACCTTTTGAAATTTCTACCCTGTGCAAATCTTTATAAGACAAAGAGTCTAGGGACATTTTAACATTATCAATGGCAAAATTAATTAAAAAGCCGTTCTTCCCTCTTTCAGAATAACGGCTTCCAAAAAGAACCGATGGGTTATACCCAATCGCCATAGCTATGTCATTAGATAAAAAACAGAATATAACAATAAACGAAACTATCCTAATCCAAGGCTTAAACCTAGAATGGGTTTCTTGATTACTTTTATCTTGTAATTTTTCTTTTGTATTTATAAACATAACAAATTGTATAAGGTTAGGTATTTTTTGCAAGAATCAATGTTGGATATTTCAGTGCCAAAAATTAAAAAAGCCGAAGGAAATCAAAACCTTCGGCAACCAAGTATGTCGTCTTTTAACACAAAAAAACATTTTACATATAAATCAACAATGATGTATCAAAAAAAATGAGTTTATAATTCGACAACACCCGTGGCTTTGCATCCATAATTATAAAATTATCGAATGCCTTTTCGGCGTTTTAAATTGAACACTCTAACCTAATTTTCAAA
>JAUVUO010000121.1 GCA_030601015.1 Candidatus Omnitrophota bacterium
AAGGTTTATCCCGCTTAATATTGTATCTTTTTGTTCTAGTTTCTTTACATAACGTTTAGGAAGGCTTGATTTAAACTTTTCTACAAGATTCGGCAGTATAGATATTTTATTTAAAACTGTCTGAAGAATATTTATATCCGATATTTCACCTTCCTTCACTTCGAATTCCTCTTTTCCAATTAATGAATCAGCTAATCTATCTACAGTAAGCCCTTTTGCTTTACCCGAAAAACTCCCTGAAACCAAGCCATTTATTTTAATAGACTGATCTTTCTGCTCAACAATCTCTCCCGGATTTAAATCTTTAATATTAAATTCAAAAATTGAATCCTGTTCTCCAAAATAATCCGTTAAGACAAAAGACCCGTTCACCTTCCCGCGGCCTAAGGTTAACGATAATTTTTCGATATCTATTTTAGATTCTGTTAGCTGAAAACTAGAAGATATATCATCTATTGGTAAAGCAATTTGATTAAATTTAACCAATCCCTCGTTAATTTCACCGGTACTATTCAAATATACCAAACCATTTTTATCAAATTTTGCTTCTTCAATATAAAAGTTAACTTTACCACTTAACTTATCAGGAAGTTGGCCTCCTTTAATATTTTTCAAAGAAGATTTCAATTCCTGAAGGGAAAAAGAAGATAAATTTGTTGTAATCTTTGAGTATTCCAACATTAAAAATTGTTGTTCCTTATCAATAATTGTTTTCGTCTCAAAAAAAACATTAGGATATTGGCTTAGATACGCGGCTTCAACTTTTAAACTAAAAGTATTGTTTAAAGAAAAATCTTTCACTTCCATTCTAACCTTAGAAATATCTAAAGAAACTCCCGGAACAATTTCTTTAAAACTAACTGATACTTCATTTAATATGCTATCAACCGATAAAAACGAAATACCCTCTTCCCCAAAGACAAACTCTCCAATATCAATCTCCCATTCGCCTTTTAAAGATTCAGGGAAAAAACTATCATTAACCATCGGCAAAAACTTCCTTAATTTATTAAAAGATAATTTAGATAAATCATTAACAATTTTGATCTTACTAGATACTACCTTCTTGTCAGCAATTTCAAATTGAAGCTTACCTTCAATATTAATATTTTCTTTATTACTAAAAATAGCCCCTTTTATTATAAATGGAAAAGAATCTTTAAGTGAAAACCGATTAATTTCTACACTTAAACGAGAAATTTCTAAAACAAGTTCCGGCTCAAAAGTTTTATCTACATAAACCACCGCACCATTTTTTAAATTCATCGTGTTAACAATGATTAAAGGCAAGGCTAAAGCACTTTTGGAAATTAAATCATTTTTTTTGTCCTCTTTGTTTGTCTTCTTTCGGCCTATATTTTGTAAATTTAACTGGCCATCAGCTCTGCGTATAATTTTTATTTTGGGAGATACTATTTGTATATCGGGAGAAACAATCTCCCGTTTAGTTAAAAAAGCTATTACATCAACACCTAACGAAAGTCTTGCTACATTCAAAAAATCATCTTCTTGAAAATCTGAATCGCCGCTAATTTTTAAATTTACAAGGTCTAATTTTAATCCCCTCTTAAAAGAAAATTTAAAGTCAATATTTTCAAAATCTACATCTCTATCTAAAACTTCACTTACTTTAGCAATTATTTTGGGTTTATAACTACTAATATCAAAAGTTTTAATAAATATAAAAAGGCCGATTACCCCTAAAACAACAACTACAAATAATAAACCAAATAATATTTTTAGAATTTTCATTTTTAAAACTCCTAATTTTTAAAACCGGAAACCTCCCGAATTTTAAAAGTTATCCTAAAAAAACCAAAAAAAATATGGTACCATCCTTAATATTTTTCTACTTTAAGATTATATGCTTCAAAAATAATTATAGCCAAAAGTCTAATTCTTACAAGAAATTTTGTTTAATGTCACACCAAAACAAAAATGCCGCTCTTTATGGCTCTACTGAAAATAATTTTTAAAAACATTTTTTTTCCTATTCATCCTTGCCCCCCTCCCGTCATTGCCCTCCTCCTCCTCCTCCGACTTGATCGGGGGATCTATCGGGGGATCTATCAGGCAATCCATAACTACATATTCTTATAAACCTAAGACTGGATTCTCCGCCTTCGCGGAGAATGACTGGGGGGAAAGGTGCCGAAAAATGATAATTGCGGCTATGACGAATGACGATTATGGATCGGACAAATGACAATTGTGGAACTGATGAATGACGATCAGGGGAGGTTCACTTATACCAGTAATAACATCATTGGTAGAATTTATAAATAATAGTTTACCCTTTTATTTACAACTTGCTATTGCCTAACCTACTCTAAATAAGTTATAATAATTATAGGGTTACCTGCTATTAAATAATAATTAAAATATTTGACTTTTTAAGAACACATAACCTTATTTTTTATGGCTGCTAAAAAAGAAAAATTATTTGTAATTGATACAAATGTTATACTTCATGATAGTTCCTGTATCTATCAATTCGGAACACATAACATTATTATACCGATTACAGTTTTAGAAGAGCTTGACCGTTTCAAGAAAGGCAATGAAATGATAAACTTTCAAGCCCGTGATTTCCTTCGCTCAATTGATGCCATAAGCGGTGATAAAATTTTTGCTGCCGGTGCTACAATAGGGCCCAATTTAGGAAAAATAATAATAAAATTTGACCAAAAATTTCATCAAGACCTTTCATTCAATTTTTCATCCTCAAACCCTGACCACCATATACTTAATATTGCTTATCGCCTATCCAAAGAAAATCCTGGGAAATCCATAATTTTAGTAACAAAAGATGACAACCTTAGAATGAAAGCAAAAGCTGTTGGATTAATGGCCGAAAGTTATACCACCGACCATGTAAAAGATATTTCTGAACTTTATAAAGGTTATAGATTAGAAGAAAATATACCTCAAGAAACAATTGATACTTTATATAAAAAACCTTTTGAAATTGACATAAATAATTTAAAATCCAAAAAGGAACTTATACCAAATGAATGTCTCATCCTTCGTAATGGAAAACAATCAGTATTAGCACGCTATGACCCTTTCACAAAAAAAATAAAACGTATTAACAAAATCTTTGCCCACGGCATAGCCCCACGAAATGCGGAACAGACTTTTGCTTTAGATGCCTTAGTAAATGACAAAATACAATTAGTAAGCATTACCGGTAAAGCCGGAACCGGAAAAACTTTATTAGCCCTTGCAGCTGCGCTCAAGATTAAAAAAAATTACAGACAAATATTCATGGCAAGGCCTGTCGTCCCTTTAAGCAATAAAGACATCGGATTTCTACCAGGAGATATAAGAGAAAAACTCGACCCTTATATGCAGCCTTTATTTGATAATCTTGGAGTTATCAAAAATATCTATCTCGGTTCAAATACAAAAGAAAAACAGACAAAATCTATGCTTGAAGAAGAAAAATTAATAATAGCCCCTTTAGCCTACATTCGAGGCCGCAGCCTTGTAAATATATATTTCATAGTTGACGAAGCTCAAAACTTAACCCCCCATGAAATAAAAACAATAATTACAAGAGCCGGAGAAAACACAAAATTAGTATTTACCGGAGACATTTATCAAATAGACCACCCATATTTAGACACTTATTCTAACGGTTTAAGCAATCTTATCGATAAGATGAAAGGCCAAAATTTATATACACATATAAATTTAGAGAAAGGTGAAAGGTCAGAATTAGCTGATATAGCAAGCACTATACTTTAACAAAGAATAAAGTATACCCGTATAGCCATCATTACCTTTAGATAACCATAGCAATGCTTGGTCATCTACCTACACTAAGCATCTCTGATTCTGTCACTAAATTTTCATGAAGTTGAAATACTGTCCTCAGTATTACCATTTCAAAATAGCTATTGCAATCTCTTTGTTTCTTTATAAAATAAACCTAAGTTATACACAAAAAGCATAAAAAAATTATACAACCCAAAAACCCGAAAAAAAAGGAGTGTGATATGATCAAAAAGGCTTTTATAATTTTAGCTGAAGGGTTTGAAGAAATTGAAGCTGTAACATCTATTGATATATTACGACGTTCAGGCGTAGCGGTTACTATAACCGGCCTAACCAATTTAAAAATTAAAGGGGCTCAAGGTATAACATTAATAGCAGACAGTATAATTGACGATATGAGTTCTGATTTCGACGCTTGCATACTCCCCGGAGGCATGCCCGGTTCCAACAATCTTGCATCATCAGAAAAAGTAAAATCTTTAATATTAAAGATGAATAATCAAAAAAAAATAATTGCTGCTATATGTGCAGCTCCGGCTCTAGTTCTTGCTCCTATTGGAATTCTTTATAATAAAAAAGCAACCTGCTACACCGGGATGGCTAAAAACTTTGGGCAAGAAACCACATATATAGAAAAAAATGTAGTGGTAGACGGCAATATCATTACCAGCCAAGGCCCGGCTACTTCACTTTTATTTGCATTAAAAATAGCAGAAGAATTAACAGACAAAAAAACCAGTGACAAATTAAAAAAATCCATCTTGTTCATTTAGATATTCGACAGAACATATTGATTAAAATGACCAAACAATATCAGAAATCGTAGGGATAATGGAGCGACGATCCATTATCTCTACGTATTTATTATATTCGTACATTATAACCGGATCAACTGCCTTTGTTTCTGTTTTGAAATGTGTAAAAACATCTAACGGCTCTGATCCTTTAGACGTTTTCTGCTTGCTATGCAAAAATGCCAGAGATTCACTACTGCCTATAGCTGATAGATTTTCATTTCCATGCAATGTGGCTGATGAGTTGAGTTTTCTTATAATTTCCTGGTGCTTTTGTCCCAGATTTTGCCTTTCTTTGTAAATAGAACTCTTTTTATCTGATTCTTGCGGAAAAATTATATCTGATTCTAAAAAAGAAACTTTTAGTTCATTTAGGAGCTTACTAACTCTTTTTTGGAG
>JAUVUO010000058.1 GCA_030601015.1 Candidatus Omnitrophota bacterium
CCTCAATAAACAAAGCGATATCATTACCTATTGCTCCGCAGCCTATCAACCCTATTTTTTTCCTTTTATTTAACACTTATAGCAATATTATCAATTAAGCGGGTACCATTTATATAAACAGCTAAAGCTATTAAAATTTTACCCTTTATTTTTTTTAAGCTTTTTAGGTTTACCGCGTCCAATATCTCAATATACGCGATCTTCGTTGACCTTTTCTTCATTATAACATTTTTCATTTTATCCACAACAACAAAAACTCTAGTCTCACCCTGTTTAATAAGTTCCTTTCCTAGAGATAAAGCTTCATAAATACAACGACTATCCTTCCTTTCATTATCATTTAAATAATTATTTCTTGTACTCATAGCTAATTTATCATTCTCTCTTATCGTAGGCAAAACATACATTTTAATATCATAATTCAAATTATTTATAAGCCTTTTTACTATCAAAGCCTGCTGATAATCCTTTTGCCCGAAATAAACCTTATCAGGCACAATAACATTGAACAACTTAACCAGAACTGTACAGACACCTCTAAAATGACCGGGACGAGATTTACCGCATAACGATTGACTTAATTCAGTTTCATCGACAAATACAGAAAAATCAGAAGGATACATATCTTTTTGATTTGGGCAAAAGATTAAATCGACACCCTCTTCCATTAATAACTTACTATCTGCTTTTATATCTCTAGGATAACTTCCATAATCTTCTCCACGGCCGAATTGAATAGGATTAACAAAAATACTTATAACAACAAAATCCGATTTAGCTTTTGCCTGCCTTACCAGAGATAAATGCCCCTCATGTAATAAACCCATAGTAGGAACAAAACCTATAACCTTATTGTCTAATTTTTGAACATTTAAAATTCGTTTAGTTTTTTTTACATTATTAGTAATTATCATAATAACTTAAAAGTAATCAGGCGCTAGTTCAATTATAAAACTGAGTCATTATCCAATTTTTTCATCTCCTAATCCAATTATTTAACGTCTACTTCCTTTTAATTAGCAAAGATTCAACTAACTCAGCAATATCCGGCTCTATTTCCAAAAGAGGTTTCATTACAAATTGTCGCCGCGTCATCAAAGGATGAGGAACCTTAAGATTAGGTTCATTTATAATTTCATCATCATATAAAAGTATATCTAAATCAATAATTCTTGGAGCATTTTTAAATTTACGTTTTCTCCCCAGTCTTTTCTCAATAACAAATAATTGTTCTAATAATTCGCTTGGAGATAATACAGTTGTTAATTTAACAACACCATTAAAAAAATTAGGGCCAGGAGCATTTACCGGTTCAGTTTCTATAATATTAGAAACTTTATCTATAACCAAATTTTCATTTTCTTTTAAAAGCGATAAAGCTGCCTGAATATTCCCCCCCCTATCGCCGAGATTCGATCCTAAACCAATAAACACTTTAGACATTTTATTTATTGCGAAAATTTATTAGTAATAGGCATACGTCTATCTTTTCCAAAAGCTTTTGGAGTAATTTTTATACCGACAGGAGCTTGTCTTCGTTTATATTCATTAGAATCTACAAGTTTAATCACCTTTTTAACTAAAACTTTTTTATACCCCAATTTCACAATAGAATCCATTGATTTATCTTCTTCTACATACAGCTTCAATATTTCATCTAAGATATTATATGGAGGAAGACTATCACTATCTTTTTGATTGGGTTTTAATTCCGCAGAAGGCGGCCTTCTAATCAATGAAGAAGGAATTGTTTTTTTACCCATTAGTCTATTTATATAATGACTAAGTTTATACACCAACAACTTGGGGACATCTTTTAAAACTCCAAACCCTCCTACCATATCACCATAAAGAGTACAATAACCGCAGGAAACCTCACTTTTATTCCCGGTATTTAAGACTAAATAACCAAACTTATTAGAAAAAGCCATTAAAATATTACCTCTGATTCTGGCCTGAAGATTTTCTTCGGTTTTATCATTTTTATTTTTATTAAAATAACTCCCTAACTCTTTAATATATGTCTGTAAAAGATTGTCAATCCTAACTATATGGTATTCAATCCCTAAATTAACACATAATTTTTCCGCATCCCTAAACGTAGCCTTAGAGTTATAAACAGACGGCATGATTAAAGCACAAACATTGTCTTTTCCTAAAGTTATCGCGGCTAAAGCAGCAACAACCGCCGAATCAATCCCTCCGCTTACTCCGACAATAACCTTTTTGAATTTATTTTTTTCCACATAATCAAAAAGCCCAAGCCTTAACGCCGAAAAAGCTTCTTCCTCTTTTATTACTTTATTTTTTTTACTTAAATAATTGTTTTTCTTATCAAACTTAAATATCAATAAATCTTCTTTAAATCTCTTTGCGCAGGCAACTAATTTACCCTTAGACGAAAAAATTTTACTGGTTCCGTCAAAAACAACTTCATCTTGCCCGCCAACCAAATTACAATAAAAAACAAAGCTTTTTGTTATTTTAGCCGCATTCGATAATATTTTTTCCCGTACAGAAACTTTACCTAAATAAAAAGGCGACGCGGACATATTAAGGATAAAATCTAATCCTTTATCCTTCAACAATCTAAGCATTTTGTTTTCCCATATATCCGCGCAAATACTTACAGCAAACTTATAGCCATTAAATTCATAAATTCTAATAGAATCCCCTGGGGTAAAATACCGTTTCTCATCAAACACTCCATAATTAGGAAGAACTATCTTATGATAGGTATCTTGTATTTGCTGATCGCTAATAAACGCGCAGGAATTATAAATTTTATCTTTTTTCTTATCAACATACCCCACCAACACAGCAATATCAATACAGCTTGCAGTTATAGATTTTAAAAACTGTTTATTTTTAGAAATAAAATGTTTTTTCAACAAAAGGTCTTCGGGAGGATAACCTACCAGAGACAATTCGGGAAAAACTAACAAAGCTACACCCTGTTTCTGAGATTTCCTGATAAAACTTATAATTTTATCGGTATTTTCCTTTAATCCTCCAACATTTGAATTAATTTGTGCTAAAGCTATTTTTATCATAATTTATTTATTATACGCTGTTTCATAAAGCAATCAAGACAATCCCAATAAAGGTAGTGTCAAGGAATGCTTTATTTCGCGACAGTTCCATTACTTGTCAAACCAAAATAAAATACCAGGCTTTAGATTCTATTTTTCACCTTTTTATATAAATAAAGAGTTAAAACTATCATAACAAGTGAAATAAATTGAGAAGTAGAAAGACAAATAACCTTCCCCCTGGGGTCACCTCTAAAAAACTCAACACAAAACCTAAATATACTATATAGTAAAATATAGAACATAAAAAGCTGTCCATCAAACTTCTTTTTTCGTTTAATAAACATAAGAATGCCAAATATAATTAAAAGAAAAAAAGAAGAAACCAATTGAATAGGTATTACCTTTACCCCTAAAAAGCCGGCTGGGGAATCCGGAGGGAACAAAACACCTAAAAACGAGTTTGAAACAATGCCATAACAGCATCCGTAAAAAAAACACCCAACCCTCCCTAAAGCATGCGCTAAAGGAGCTCCTAATGATAATATATCCGACAATTTAAAAAAAGAAATTTTATATTTGCGGGATAAAAAATAAAGAGAAGAAATACCAAAGACAACTCCTCCATAAAACACAAACCCACTATTGCTGAAAATAAAAGCCCACGGGTCATTTAAAAACCCTTGCCATTCTATAATAATATAAAAAACTCTAGCCCCTAAAAAGCCCGTTATCAAAACCCAAAAAAATATATTAGAAAAAATATCTTTATTAATTCCCTGGTTTACCGCCTCCCGGCTGCATATAATACAACCTAAAACAACGCCTAAAAAAACAAAAAATCCATAGGTGTATATTGTTAATGGGCCTATTTTGCAAAGTATTGGATACATATATAAAATCCTCCAAATTTATTAGTAAATCCTAAATATTACAGACCTAAACCTAAGACATCAGACAAAAAGAATATCATTACGGGCGAAGAAAACCGGCTCCCCTCCAGTCTTCCATATCTATCCATATATTTCCTGGTTTATTTTCTCCATATTTTTATTTCTATTAACGGACAGAGCATGCCTGCTTCGCACCCCTCCGTCGTCGGGGCTGTCCCTACAGGACTATATTTATCGGGCCATCCATATTAATATTAATATCCATATGCTGTCCAAAAATTCCTTTTTGAACATCTATTTTTTTAGATTTTAATAATTTTATAAATTCCTCAAAGAGTTTATTTGCTTCATCAGGCGGCATTGCCTCATCAAAAGAAGGACGGTTACCTTTATTAGTGCGTGCGCAAAGCGTAAAATTAGATATACATAAAATTTGATAACCTTTATCTTTTAACGAATAATGTAATTTGCATGAATCATTTTCAAAAACTCTTAAATTCAAAACTTTTTTTGCGGCTGACTCTAAACTTATAAAAGAATCTCCTTTTTCAAACCCAACAAAAAGAACTATTCCTTTACTAACAGAAGAAACCTTTTTACCCAAAACAAAAACACTGCCTTTACTGATTCTTGATACAAGTACCTTCATACAAACTCCCTTGGAAAGTATTCCTTCGTTTGAATTCACCGTCAACCATTTTCAAAAGGATATATTTATTACTTGCCCATATCGGCGAAAGAAGCAACCCCTTAGCCTCTTCCGAAAATAACCTTAAAATAACCCATTCTTTAGGTATACATTCAATAAAACTAACCGAGAGGTCTATATATTCATTCGCTGATAGAACTCTTACCTTTTTTTGGTTATACATTTCTTCCATGATTGTATCTTTAACAACATGCAAACAGTGAAATTTTATTCCCCATAAAGGCATCTCTGATATAATTGCGGCAGTTCGTAACATATCAGATTTTGTTTCTCCCGGCAAACCCAAAATAACATGTACCCCTATATTTATATTCCGTCCCATAGTTAACTCAACTGCTTTTTGAAAATCAGAAAAACCATGATTTCTATTAATATTAACCAATGTTTTGTCATTTACCGTCTGAAGTCCGTATTCTATATATACTTCATAATCAGATGTAAAGCTTTCAATTAATGCTATTTTTTCGGCATCAATACAATCCGGCCTTGTAGATATCGATATCCCTACAATATCATCATACTTCTTAATGACATCATATTGTTTTTTTAAAAAATCTATATCGCCATATGTACTTGAAAAACTTTGAAAATAAGCTATGAATTTTTTTGCTTTAAATCTTGAACCGGCATATTCCATTGTTTGAGTAATTTGATCATCTAAAGAAATACCACTGAATTTAGAATACCGGCTAAATGATTTATTATTACAAAATATACAGCCTTTACGGCTTAATCGCCCATCTATATTTGGACATCCAAACCCGCCTTCAAGGCCTATTTTGTGCACTCTTTTCCCGAATTTGTTTTGCAAATACTTATTATACGAATAATAGTAATCAACCATTGTTATCTATTTATAAATTTTACCACTAAAATTTAACTCCTATCTCTGCGGCTATACGCGCAACCGCAATAATTCTGACGATAAAGATTAAGCTCCTTCGCTGCCTGAACGCTTTTTCTAAATCCGTCTTTTTTTTTGAAATCAATAGCCAAAAAACAATTGTTTCCTACCAACTTGCCAATTTCAAAAATATAAGAACTAACCTTGTGAGGACTAATAGTTAAAGTTGTGGTGAAATAATCAAAATTATTATTCTCAGCAACTCGAAAAGTTTCCCTCAACCTTAGCTTGTAACACATCCCGCATCTTAAACCACCTTCTTTTTCATCTCTCAACGATTTACATGCTTTATACCAATCAAACACGTTATATTTACCATCTATATTTTTTACTTTAATTATATCACTTACCTTCTTAGCTGACTCTTTTCGTTTTAAATATTCTTGATAAGGGTGAATGTTTGGATTATAAAAAAATGTTTCAACATAATAACCTTCTGACTTAAGCCTTTCTATCGATGCAAAAGCACATACTCCGCAACAAACATGCAATAATATTTTTTTCATATAAAAACCTTAACCCGAAAAATGCATTTGTATTTTCTAAGCTAATCGTGCCTTTTCCAAATTTTCCCTTGGAAATTTTGGTGTCTCCCCTCCGGGCAAATAATGCTAACTGCATTATTTGGGTTAATCTATAGCTCAAAAAACTCTTTAATCGTAATAAATTCAACTATTTCTTTAAGTTTTGGTAACTCATTTTTAAGAAACCGTATAGTATTTTCTCTAGGATGAGCTATAATTATGATTTTACCTTTTTCTCTACTCTTATTTATTAAGTAATCCATTTTTTCTTTCATCACCGACATATCGTCCGAAGAATCCAAAAAACCTTCGTTATATCCGCAAAACACCCCTTCTTCTAGCGCAACTTCATATCCAACAGATTCTTCGGATGTTCGGCTATCTACAAAAAACAAACCCCTATCTTTAACTTCCTTCACGATTGTCCTCATCAGTTTTTCATCTTTTGTTGCTTTCGAACCCATATGATTGTTAACTCCTACAGCTATTCTTATTGAATTGAGATATCTTTTTAAAAGGAAGGCTATCTCTCTTTTTTTTAAATCACTATTTATAAACCTATACTTATCGGTTTTCACATGTTTTTCTTCTATCGGCTGCAAAGGAAGATGAATAAATACCGAATGACCGCATCTGGAAGCAATATGCGCAATATTTTTAGAAAATCTCAAATTTGGTATAACAGAAACCGTTATAGGTATGCCTAATGAATGGACATCTTTTAAAGCATTTAAACTCTCTCCAAAATCATCAAAAATTATTGCTATTGTAGGTTTAGACTGATTAGATTTATTAATTTCTGTTTTCTCAATTTTTTTCTCTTCCTTATTCTCTAACTTATCTACATCTATTAAAGGATAAGATTTTTTTTTATTTAATGAACCATAAAAAAACATCGGACCTACAATTAAAATTATAAATAATACCGCCCTTAAGGTTTTAGTCATATTAATTATCTTTTAAAAGATCTGTAAACTTAACATATTCCCGTTTAGGATCATTACTTTTTAAAATAGCACTCCCGACACATATATAATCGCATCCGGCATCTTTTGCGAATTTAGCATTATTTAATTTCATTCCCCCGTCAATACCTACTTGCATTAATGGATACCGATTTTTAAAATTTTTTATTTTTTCTAAAACTTCAGGTATATATTGTGCTCCATAAAACCCAGGATTAACTGCCATAAAAAGCACCATATCAATATTGTTAATAAGAAAATCTATTTCTTCGATTTTTGTTGATGGATTTAATGCAACCCCGGCCTTTAACCCGGAATCCTTAATTTTATCAATTATCTCAATATGATTACCTCCAATTTCAAAATGATAAATAATTTTCTTTGCCCCCAACTCCTTAAACGGTTTAATCCAGGATACCGGATCTTTTACCATAAGATGAACCTCGCAATCAATCGGACTATCTATATTTGCTAAATCCTCAATGCCAACGCTTTTAGAAGGAACAAACTCCCCATCCATAACATCAATTTGAGCATAATTTGTAAATTCTGAGCATTTATTCAACATAAGAATAAGATCTTCTTTATTATCTGTAAGTAATGCCGGAACAACTTTATTCATATACAATCTCCTTCTTTATCTAAAAGTATTGTCAAAAATGATTACGTAATTCTTGTCTATCTGTAATAATTACAG
>JAUVUO010000074.1 GCA_030601015.1 Candidatus Omnitrophota bacterium
CTAAAAAAAGTTTGTTTTTTAAATAAAATATAAATCCGAAAAGTATAAAGAAAGTAACCATTAAATCGGAGCGGCTGCTTATATAAGTAACAGCCTCGGTATTCAAAGGGTGAACAACAAATAAAAGAGCTATTAGCAACCTCAAAATTGGTGAAATATTGTTTTTAAAATATTTCAATAGATAAAAAAGTAAACATGAGTTTAGAAAATGAAATAATAAATTGATTATATGATAACCTGAAGGGTTAAGTTTCCCGTGTAAATAATTAAAGGTAAAGGTTATCATTAAAAGAGGCCGGCACATTCCTTTGGAAATATAACTGCTGACAAATCCGGTGAAGAATTTAGATATATATTTAACATTGGTTATAAAAAGATTTTCTACAATCATATGATTATCATCAAAAATAAAGGGGGTATTCATAGAGTTTGAGTACACAAGAAAACAAATAATCGCCAATAAAAATATAGATATCAAATTAGTTAAATTTTTCATTATTTATCTTCTAATAATTGTAAAAAATTTTCATTTACTTTGTATCCTAAAGAAATAGCTATTTTAGCATGTTTTCTTGATAAATCCCATTTAGGAGGTACGCTTGAAGCATAAGCTATAGATAAGTCATTATGCGCTTCAGATAAATCCGGCTGTAATCTTACAGCTTTGTTCAGTTCAGCGATAGCATTGCCGTCTCCGATTATAGCGTAAATAGATCCTAATAAGTAATGGGAATAAGCATAGTTCGGTTTTAAAGAAATTGCTTTTTGATAAAAACTAATCGCTGTTTTAAGCTGATTTTTTTTTTCATATACCTTTGCTGTTCCGAAATAGCCTAGAAAATTGTCAGGATCAATCTTAATGGTTTTGTTAAAGTATTTTTTTGCTGTAACCAAATTTCCGGCATTGAAATTTATTAGACCTAAAGAATAATAAGATTCTAAAGAAGAAAAATTTTGGTTTAATTCTTTCTTGAAATATTCTATTGCTTTTTTGTTATCTTTCAGCTTCATATATAAGACTCCAAAAGTTCTATAAAGATGATTAGGTGTAACTTCTTTGACTTTTTCAGCTTCTTTTAATTGGATTAGAGCTTTTTTGTATTCTTTTCTGCCAATATAGATATTAGCTAAAACTATTCTTGCTTTTAGAATATTTTCTATCTTCCCCTTTAATTTAATCTGGGGAGGTAACGCGTTTTCAGCTTCTAAAAATTTTTTTTGGTTTAGATATTCCGAAGCTATGAAAATTTTAATAGCTAAAGAGTGAGGGTTTCTGTGTTCTGATATTTTCCAGAACTTTAAGGGGTCATTATATTCATAATTACGTAAAGATGTAAGACAAGAAAATATGAGGATTAAACAGATGCTAATAGAAATAAAAGTTTTCTGACGATTTTCGCAGAAATCCAATAATATAATGGTTAGGATAATGTATATGCCTATGCCGGGGAGGTAAAAATGATGTTCGCATGCGACGTAATGCAGACGAGCGTAAAATTTAGGTAAAAGACAAATAAGATACCAGCTTATACCTAAACTTATTATAGGATGGGTTTTTTTAAATTTAAATACAAGCCCTATTAAAATTAGCACGCCTAATCCGGATATAAGTAATATCGGATTAACTAAAGATATAGGTTCAGGGAAATGCCGTATTAAGTTTAAATTGAAGGGGAAAATAAATAATTTAAGGTATTGAAAAGTCATGTTTGATTGAATAAGTATATTTTCAGGGAAAGAACGTAATACCCGGGTATTTGCGGAAGAAAACAAAGTTGTTTTATAAAAAATGTATAAGGAAGTTATTACAACGAAAGAGACAATGAAATACAAGTTCTTATTAAGCCGGGGGTTAAAACCTCTTAGGGAAGATTTTTTGTTAATAAAATTATACCCTAAGATTAGTAACGGCAGACAGAGAGCGGTTTCTTTTGTTAATAAGGCAAGTACATACATTAATAGAACTGGCAAGAATTTTTTTTTTAAATATAAGATAAACCCGAAAAGTATAAAGCCGGTAACCATTAAATCAGAACGGCTGCTTATATATGTAACTGCTTCGGTATTTAAAGGGTGGACAGCAAACAATAAAGTAACAGAAAATAGTAGTTTTTGAGGAGTATTATGTTTTAGTAATTTTAGTAGACAGAAAAGTAAAGTGGAATTTAAAAAGTGTATTATTATGTTTATAATGTGATAACCTAAAGGATTAAGGCCGCTATTAAAATAATTGAAACTAAAGGTTAACATCAAAAGAGGCCGGCACATTCCTTTAGGAATAGGATAATTTGTAACATATCCTTTTAAAAAATGTATAAAATATTGAGAGTCTTTTATAAGGACATTTTTTGTAATCATGTGGTTATCGTCAAGAACGAAGGGGGCTTTAATAGATGTAAGGTAAACAATAAAAGTAAGGCCTGCAAGCGCGAGCAAAAATAAAACTTCTTTTTTTTTTGAATTCATAACTGAAATTATATCATAAATAGATATTGTTTAGGTTATTTTTTGTCGGAATAATATTTATTTAAAAAATATAGAAGGAATAAAAATATTGATAATCAAAAAAAACCGGGCAGGAACCGGTTGAAAATAAAAATTATTTATTTTTTAAGCTAGTTGTGGTAAAGTATACTTAATAAATCAAGAACATAAAAATATTTTATAAATGATTAAAGAAATAGCATCGCCAAAATTAAAAAATCCGGTTTTTATAGCTGCTTGGCCAGGAATGGGAGAAGTAGCTTATAGAAGCGCTTTGTTTTTAAGAGAGGTTTTAGGGTTCAAGTTGTTCGCTAAGCTTGAGTCTCACCAGCTTTTTAAGCCTGCGGCTGTTTCGGTTGAGAAAGGAATAATCAGCATCCCGGCTGTACCCGCGGGATTTTTTTATTATTACAAAGGTAAAAATTCCAATGATATTATACTTTTCCTAGGAGAAGCACAACCGCCTTTAGAATACGCGGAGCTTCTTTCATTAGCAATTATAAATTTTATTAAAAAATATAAGGTTAAGCAAATTTTTACTTTTGCGGCTAAACCGGAAGCCATTGATCACAAGGGCAAGTCTAAAGCCTGGATAGCTGCAACGCATAATGAATTGTTAAAAACATTTGAGAAGCTTGGATTAAAAATTTTAAAAGAGGGGCAAATCAGCGGCCTTAACGGAATTATTATAGGTATTGCCAAAAAGAAAGGAATAAAAGGGGCTTGTATTTTAGCAGAAATTCCTTTTTATACTGTTCAGATAGAAAATCCTAAGGCAACGGGTATTATTTTAGGAATAATCAGCAAATATCTTAAATTAAATCTAGATATTTCATCTATAGTTAAGAGATGTAAATTTATAGAAGAAGAAATTGATAAATTGATTACGTATCTTAAAGGTGACACATCTTTATCAATGCCGACACCTTTGAATGATGAAGATATTGATAAAATAAAGAAAGATTTAGCTGCTTATACAAAATTACCGCGTTCCGCGCGTAATAAAATTGAAGGTCTTTTTAAAGAGGCGAAACAAGATATAACAATAGCAAATAAATTAAAAAGCGAATTGGATCAATGGAATGTTTATAAAGAGTACGAAGACAAATTCTTAGATCTTTTTAGAAAAAAAGGTAAGGGGAAACAAACTCAATAAAACAGTTAGAGAACAGTATTTTTTTAATGAATTAATCTTTCTTGAAAGATTTTTTAGTTTAGGATATCAAATCCTAAACAGCTTGCCTTTATTTATTAAAACTTCCGATTAGTCGTAGTCCCTATTCTTTTAAGAATGTAAATGTAATAACAGTTTTAAATGAGAACTGAATTAGTATGAATAAATATTGTTTTAGTGAAGAAATTTTATCTGTAGAAAAAATACGTATATTAGAACAAAAAGCAAAAGAATTAGGGTTTCAAGAACGGACTTTAATTGAAAATGCTTCATCCAGCCTTTTATCAATTATCGAGAGTTTTAGATTAGACAAAAATGTTTTGGTTATTGCGGGAAGAGGTAATAATGGAGCAGATGTTTTAAGCTGCGCCCGTAAATTAGCGGCAAAAAAATATAAAGTTATAGTAGCAGTTTTAGAGGAAAAACCTTTGGGTAAGGAGGCACTTTTTCAAAAAAAAGTGTTAGAAAAAATTAAAATACCCGTTTATTCTTTTAATGAAAGAAATATAAACGATATGAAAATATTTTTAAAAGATAAATGTTTTGTTCTTGAAGGGATTTTAGGCAGCGGTGTTAAAAATGAGGTGTCAGGATTTTTTAAAAAAGCAATTCAGTTAATCAATAATTCGGGTAAACCAGTAGTTTCTTGTGATATCCCCAGCGGGCTACATCCGGATAAAGGAATTGTTTTAGGGAAAGCAGTAAAAGCTGATTATACGGTTAGCTTTATTGCTTATAAAAGAGGGTTTTTTATAAATCAAGGGCCTAATTATACAGGAAAGATTGTTATTGCGGATATTGGTATATCAAAGGAAGCTCTTTCCGAGGTAATTTGAAATGTATGAAGAACGTTTCTATAGAGGACATGTTTTATCTAAGTTTAAATTAGAAGTTTCGTTTAATGAAAGCGATCTTCTAATATGCACTGATAAAAAAGTAGATAAATGGGTTATTGAGCCCATTTTGGAGAAGTATTATTGTCAGATAAAAAAATATGTGAAGGAAAAACCTATTTTTATGAATTCTCTTTTTCCATTAGAAGATGACGCGTCTGCCTCATCTATTGTAAAAAAAATGATGGAAAGTTCCCGCATATCCGGTATAGGCCCGTTTTCTTCAGTAGCCGGGGCTATTGCTTTTTATGTTGGTAACGAAATGTCAGAGATTTGTGAAGAAATAGTAATAGAAAACGGAGGAGATATTTTTTTAAACATTAAGGAAGACAAACATTTAGGAATTTATCTGGGAGAGAGATTCAAAATAAAAAATTTGGTATTGAAAATAAGGAAAAGAAATTATTCTTTTGGTATAGCATCATCTTCTTCAGTTATTGGCCATAGTCTGAATTTCGGCAACGCGGATTTAGTTACAGTTATTGCTAAAGATGTTATTATTGCTGACGGGCTTGCAACTTCTTTATCTAACAAAATCAAAATAGTAAATGATGTGGAATTGGTGATAGAGGAAGCCAAAAATATTCCGGAACTAGAGGCCATTTTTATTGCCTTTGATAACAAAATATTTTTGTGGGGAGATTTAGAGATTGATTAAGGAACTACCCCGCGGCAAGCTGTCCGGGGCAACATCTTCTCAGCAGGCTGAGCCAAGACTTTTCAAATCCTTTTGGCCTCTCAGGGCCGATTCGGCTGTAAATTTTTCCTTCGAAAAAGATTAAGTCTTATTGATTAAATTAGTCGTGTTATTCAATAATAGTATGTACCAGATACGGAATATGAGTTTATTATAAGATGATGGCACGGATGCAAAATACGACAAGTCTATCATAAATTTATTTCATCAAAATCCTCAACAAAAATTACCCTGTCTTTTAATTTCTTTAATTCTTTTTTAACTTTGCTTTCTTCATCCTTGTTGATATATAAAAAATGAATTGGTATTAATTTAATATTGGGTTTATCTTTTAAATAGTCCGCGTGCTCTAGTGAACAGGTATGCATTTTGTATAATGATGGATGTTTTTCAAAGAATGATTTAGAAGCGGTGCAGTCGTGAATAATAAGATCAATATTTCCGGCGGATTTTAATATGGTCGGAGAAAAAGAAGTGTCTGAGCTATAAAAAAATGATTTTTTATTAGTAAAAACCTTTATCCCGAAAGATTCGCTGCAATGCAAATTTTTTATAGCTTGAATTTTTAGCCCGGGGATTTCAATGAAAAAGGTTTTTTTATACACATTAAAATAATTTATTAAGGGATAGCAACTTTTATCTAAGTCAAATAGTTTTACTAATTTTTTTATTATTTTGACTGAAGGATTGTTAGAGAAAATATTTAAAATTTTATTTTGAAAGGCTTGAGTATGGATAAGTGAAATTATACCGTATAAATGGTCAGGGTGATGGTGGGTGATAATGATATTTTTAATTTTAGTGAAATCCAGCCCTAGTTGTAAAAATTTATAAGATACGGATCCCGGGCAATCAATTAAAAAATATTTGTTTCGATGGGTTAATATAAAAGAGGTGTTATCTCTTGTTTTAGTTGGTATGCTTGAAGAAGTACCTAAAAAAGTAATTTTAGTCATAGTTAATTAATTTAAATTATTTTGATTGAATTTGTTAAAAGGCTGTTGTTTCATTAGAGCACCAGCGCCTGATTTCAATGGACAAAAAATGCGAGAGAGGGGATTTGAACCCCTACAATATTGCTACCGCTAGCCCCTCAAGCTAGTGCGTCTGCCAGTTCCGCCACTCTCGCGAAAAGTGCTTTTTTGTATTTATAGTTTACATATTATGGATAATGTTTGAATTGTCAACAAAACAATTATGGAAACAACTATAAGATGGCGCTGTTGCAAAATACCCTTTTGTCATTGTCCTCCTCCGACTTGTTCGGGGGATCTTCGGACA
>JAUVUO010000016.1 GCA_030601015.1 Candidatus Omnitrophota bacterium
AGTAACAACGTTATTAATATTGTCCGGTTTTAATTGGGCTAGGTTTAAATTTTTATGTGGATGGTTTATATACTTAATCGAAAGGGGGGGAAAATTTGAAAGTAATCAAAAAAAGTGAATTAAGAGAGTTAATAAAAACCAAAGGCCTCCGGGAAATAGGCAAAATTTACGGTGTAAGCTATGAACGGATCAGACAAATAGCTGTCATGTGGGGGATTCCCCGGAGGGGTTGGAACAGAATAAAGTTAGTTGATGATGAAAAAAAAGGAGTTTAATTATGGTAAAAGTATTTTTAATCGGTCTAAAATATTGGCTTAAAAGTATTTTTATAATACGAGCAACAGGAGAAGATGTCGAAGAGTGTTCATTGGAGATTAAAAGAAAATTAGAGAAAGTTTACAAAATCTGAATATTATGTGTAGGCAAAAAAAGGGCGGAGTAAAATCATTTAGAAATTACTCCGCTTTTTTTTATTTTATCTGCTTACCGGTAATCGTTAATGTTGGCTTTCGTTTTGGTTTAGTGGGATGTCTCATCTGTAATACTTTAAACTGCAAATTGTAGCCGGATTCATTTATTAGTTGCATGAGTAAGTCCCTAACCATAATTTGCGTACTAGCGCCGATTTCCGCGGGTATTATGAGCCGGTTTTCGAGTTGTAACTTGGCCAGATCCAAAGTCAGCCGGCCACAGAATTTTTGCAATGTTACAATCTCTTTTCTTAGTTCTTTACCTTTTTCCCACAATTTATTTAATGCTTTGCCTCTTGCATCGAAACTAACATGAATCCTAGCACTTTCTTTTTCTAATGCCTCGATCTTCATATTCATAAAATCTACTTCGTGTTGTGATACCATGGTTTAACCTCCTTTCTTATTTGATTCATAGCTTGTATTTTCTCCCACACTTGGGACATTTGTATTCTAAACCACATTGGGGACATCTCGGAGTATAATCTTGTACCGGTTGGTCCGGTTCCTTCTGAGTAGTCAAGTAATTAGTTATTATCTTGTTCCAGGTGATGTTTTTTCCTTCCGGCACATTGTTTAGGTCCGGATATTTCTTAACAAATTGTATTGCATACCATAAGATCCGGCTTGACATATTCAAAGATTCTGCAAGACCTTGCACTATCTTTTCACCGTATACTTTGGCTCGTTCAAAGTTGTCGTGTTCTTCTAATATTCTCTTGCCTAGCTGATGATACCCTTCTATCAAAGCCCACCGGGATTGATAGACTGCTTCGGTCATTATAGTCTGACAATCATCCACTAACGCTTGGAACCACCTTTCCGTTATCAGAGTCTTTGATTGATAATACTTCCCAACTCCTCTTTCTTCTCCTTCATTCTTGCTATCGTCCATTTCTCTTTTCCTCCTTTGATCTTTAGTAAATTGTCATACCACTCCCGGCCTCTTATTTCTATCATCTTACCTATGAATATGGTCCGGTCCTGGTGTGCTGAGTCTTTTCTCATGGTATGGCAACCTGCATCTATCGGGGTTCCGTTTGTTACTTCCCACCTTAAATTATAACTTTGCTTGCCCTCAACATGATGAGCATTAAGCCCTGGTACTACTCCCGGTTCACTTTCTATGTAGGGTTTACCGCACACCTCACAATAACAATACTCTCCGTCATATTTACCATATATTATTTTTATTGCTTTAGGCCATAATTTCTCAAGTTGATCGTAGAGTATCTGTTTTTCATCCTTATTCTTGCCCTTTTTCGGTAGCCAATCTTTTAAGTTCGCCCTAAATGCTACTATTTTAGCCATTTTTATACCTCATTCCCCCAAACATCCCAACCTTTATAACTCTCATCTTCAAAGAGCAAGTCTTTAGGTGGTCGGGCAAATAGTTCTATTCGCGGTAGGTCGCCACAAAGTTGAACGATTTTATCTCTGACAATATAAGGTTTTTTTGAATGTTCTCCTTTGGGATACATTAATACACTCGAAATTGAATTATTTACTACAATAGGCTTTCCTTTCACTCCGATTAAATATACTTCACAATTAGATTTGGTATAGTAACCTATTCCAAAAAATGGTTCACCATTATTTTTATTCGTTTTAATCCAGCTAAAACCGAGTGTTTTATATTCAAAATTCCATGCCTTTATTACTTCTAATGCTTCTGATAAATTTGGGAATGTAGCCCATAAAAATAGCATACAATTTTTATCAGCAATGCTATCTACTGGAATCTTTTTAATATCTTGCAAATCCATAACATTATAATGAACCATCGCTCCCCCACAAAACCTCGTATGTTTATTTCTCCTATCGTTATATCTCCACGGTGGGTCAGCATATATTATTTGATATTTTTTATTTGGGAATGGTATCATTTTTCTTCCCTTTCATTAATTTTTGAATCTTTATTACATCACTCCCCCGGACATACCAATAACCAAACATTTTTTTACCTATTGTCGTTTTCCTCTCGAGCAAAGTTATTATATCTTCTTCTTTTCTCAATATATATTTTGATACTTGCCTGGGAGTATATATTTTATGTAAGTGTAGTTTTTTCATGTTTTCCTTCTCCTTTCCAATTCTCCGGATTAAATCTTTCAGCATCTTTACAACATATAATTAATATTGGCTTTTCTTTCCACCCCTCAGGCGGGAATAATTTACATACTATAGTATTCTCACTTTCTACAGTCTTTTCTGTCCAACCCATTTTTAGATACAACGGTCGCATCCTATGATACCAAATTTGTCCGTATGTTTGTCTTTTCATATTGACCCTTCTTATCCTTGATAATGACTTGAACTTTCTCACTACAAATATCAAAGTTACTAAAAGTAGGTTTTATATTTCTTCTTCTTTCATCTTCAAAATATTTTCCAAGTAAATACTTCGCTTTAACTAATCTACGAAATAATTCTCTTTCATTTGTCGCTTCAATGTTAATAGTTATCTCTTTTATCATTATCATATTACCTCCGATACTTTGAGTATAAAGCAAATCACCATCACAATTAACACCACAAAAAGCGCCCACCAACCTAATTCGTTATTTTTTCTTTTACCCCATTTAATTTTCATTTGATTTCCTCCTTATCCTATAATCGAACGGCTTATTATATTTGTTATCAACCTTTGGTCCTCAGTAGTATGTTCAAACTCACAATGTTTCATATATTTATTGTTTATCCTTGTATTTTCTTTCATTATAGCTCTCAATTCCAGACTAAAATTTCTTTTTTGTCTCTTCATTTTCTTTACCCTTATCTGATATGGCTTTCTTTTTACTTCTACTCCCCATTTTTTAAGGTGTCGGCATATAGAGGTCGACACTACATTATATTTTTTAGCAATATCCATCGTTGGAACGTTATCGTTATACATTTTGATTATAATATTTTTGTCTTTTCTGATCTTATGTAATGTTCTCATTCATCCCTCCAATTTTAATCTAAAATCATTAATCCTCTTATCTAATTTCTCATGAGCTTTTAAATCGCTTTCGGGTATGTGTTCCTTGTAAGCCTCTAATCTCCATAAGTTATCTTTATTTTCCCTCATTATTCTGTCTTTATCCTGGTAATATCCCATTACCTCCGGATGATCTTCATAATACTCCTTAGGTAGTCTATTTTTTTTAGAATAGGATAACCCCTCATAATCAACCACTTCCAACGGTCTGGTAGGAATAGATTTAAAATAAATATCATCTAACGTTTTCACTCCCCAATAAGCACATTGCATGAGAAACTCATCTAAAGTTATCTCTTTTGTCCTTAATTGTCTGATCAGCATATTAGCTATATGAGAATATTGACCTTGTAATGTTATGTCCATTTCTATACTCCAAATACGTCATCCTGGCATTTCTGGCATAATCCGGATATACCGTATTCTTTTCTTGAGAGATCGTCTCTAAAATCTTCCATCCTAACTACGTTGTGGCAAAATACACAGATATTCTGTTCTTCACATTTTGTTTTTGATTTCCCAAAACTTTTTTCACTAAAATTATCAAGAAATTTTTTTACTTCTTTACTCTTTCCCATTTTTTTTACTCCTTTTTTATTTTATCTCCTAAATAATTTATTCCCCAAGCTATTGTTTTGATAATGTCCCCATCTTCCAAATGGCTTGAAGGATAAAAGAATACACTACAAGCATCGCTTTTCATACATACCTTACAGATATAGGCTTTTTTACCTTCCATTTCAATTTTTTTACAATTAGTCATATATCCACAGTTGTAGCATTCGGTTTTTTTATACAACCCCATATAGGTTACTCCTTTTTTAAATATTTGGAAAATTTATCGGGTCTCTTCTTGGTAATATAATTCTCAAACTTCGTTTTATTGAATAAAGTAGAAGGCCGGAGAAATTCAAACATTTCCTCATCATTTAACCAATCTTTTAATTTTATGTCTATTACATCTATACAATCTTTTACCGTCCGGCCTTCGTTAAACCTGGCACGTAAGTAACTCACAGCTTTTTTAGGATCGATTGGTTTCTGTCCCGGTTCGTTTCTTCCTGTTTTTTCATTTAAGTAATCAATGATTAAAGCACACCTACCCGATAGAGTATCTTTCTTTTCATTCTTAACATTATTATCATTCTTGTATTTACTGTCGCTTTTGTTTCGCTTTTGTTTCGCTTTTGTTTCGCCACTCCTGTCGCTTTTGCTGTCGCTTTTGTAACTTTCTAAACTCTGGAAAACATTATAATTTAATATCTTAACGGTGAAACCCCCTGTCGCTTTTGCTGTCGCTATCATTGTCGCCGATTTTAGCCATCTTATACAATGGTCAACTTCGTTTTTTGTGGCCTTAGTTTTTTCCATTATCCATTCATATTTTAGAAAACAACTACCTCTTTTAAATTGCCTATCGTCACTATGATTTGCTTCATTGATCAGGTAAAACCATATCTTAAACCATTTGTCCGGTTTATTGAAAAATATGTCGCTATTTATTGTTTGTCTAGCCCAGAGGGTAGCTCCACCGTTAATCTTCATTTAATGACCTACTTTTGTTCAGTTTTTGTAGCCCAACCCAATCTATTAAGTTTATCTATAATTTTTATTACTTTATCGGTAGCAACTCTTAAATCTGATAAGTGCATTTCAAACCAACCTCTAGGCGTTTGCCCACTTTTAGATTCTTCAGGTATCGGTTTTTCCAATGGATTTAAGAGTCTTTTGTTTATATTCTCTGCTAAACTTTCGATAGATCTTAGACCTTCAATTAATTCCCTTGTAGAGTTATCTATTTTGATTACCAAACTTTTTTGTTGTGGACTTAAACTTTCACTTTGTGTAAGCCCTACACTTTCTTCTCTCCTTACAAATCCTTTTTCCATTTTTCAAATCTCCTTTCTAATCTTTTTGGGGGCAGGAACAAAGCCAAACCTGCCCCCTCCGTAAATCACATGATAACCGGGTAGTTAGCCCGCAATAACATAATTATCACCTCCCCATTGGAAATTCTTTATATCCCCTGTATTCGTCATAATATTTTGATAGGTTATCCTTAATATAAATAGGCGTATTAGTCCTATTACAAAAATCATTTATAACTTCTACCCACTCTCTTTTGGGAATAACTTTGTCTTTTCTATTCCCGGTCTCGGCCCCGACAATGAGCCAGTCAGGCTCAAAATCATCTATGTACCCAATATCTATCTTCTCTAATAATGGCTCTATACTAAGAAATTTAAGCCCTTTTTTGGTGGGTATACATCCAACCCTCTCAATCGGTTTGTTTCTTGTCATAGTTACTCCGAACCAACAGTTTTTAGTCCACAAATATTTAGCATATACTTCAGGATGCTGAGTCAAAAACATAAAAGTATGTTGCGGATATTGATTTATTTTTTCATTTACCATTTCCATCCATTCTTCATCCCAATAATATATTTCACTCATAGACCCTACAAATATTCTTTGAGGTTTTTCAGGGAATTTCTTAGCGAATTGAGATTCTAAAAATGTAGGTTTGAAATCATGTAAATCTCTTAATTGATCACCAGTCCAAGCCCAAGATTGATGCTTTTTAAAATGATAATCTCTTTCAATTTCAAGCATTCTAGCCCAAAACCTTTTATTAATCGCCCTGGCATAACAATAGCTGCAGCTATTCAGGCAACCCCACACCGGATTCCAGGTGAGGTTACACCACCCTATTTTGTTTTTCATCTTTATCTCCTTTAAAAAATTCTTTGCTGCACCTGAGCTATCCTCTTATATGACATATCGATATACTCTTGTTTTATCTCGATACCGACAAATCTTTTTCTTTGCTTTAGGGCCACCAACGCGGTAGTTCCTGCTCCCATAAATGGGTCTAAAACTATTCCGCCTTCAAAGCCTGCGTTGCAATTACAGTCGGTCAACATATCTTTATATTTTCCCGTTAGTTTCTCGGCAGGCTTATACTTTACTTCTGTCATTTGTTTATCATAGATATCATTAAATTTAAGCAAATCTTTTATTTTTAACCAATCTTCTTTTGTAGGATAACTTTCACCACTGAACCAATGATGGGGTGCTTGGGATTCTAACTCACTTTCTATTTCTTCAATGGTTATATCTCTTATTTTTTTCCATTTATTTAGGTATGTTTTACCTCATTTATTCGCTTCAAAAAATGCTTTTGCAAAACCCGGTGGAGTTATTGCTCGAAGTCTTTTCGCCTCTTGAGGTGATTTGAGGGTAGTTAGGTAATGGAAATATGACATTCTATTGCCACTTTTGAAGCGCTTGGTAAATCTAGGTTCTACTATATTGTCCTTTTTTGGTAAATTGAAATATCCCCATAAATCAGTTTTCTTTGTATAAGGGTCCCCGAAGTCACAAGGGTCAAAAGTAAATGCCGGCTTACCCAAAAATTGCCTTAGGTAGCCCCTAGGATTTTCCAATACCCAAAAGGCTAATTTGTGATTATACCGACATTCCCAAATAATATTTAGACAGGCTATAACTAATATCATCCCTTGCCTTAAATCTCTTGGAATTTTTGCCGTTGTTCTTGCAAAGCTAAACATAGTACAAACCGGTGCAGCTAATATTCCGTATATATCGCAAATCTTTACTATAATAGGTTTTTCAATACCACCTTGAAAAACTATATAATCTTTTCTAATTTTAGTTTCTAAAATATCATAAAAAGGTAAAGTAATATTAATGACATGGTAACCGGCCTTTTTATAATCTTTGCTCCAGGCCCCAGTTCCACCGCATAAATCTAATATTATTTTCATTTCTTACCTCTAAACATATTAAGGAACCATTCCCAAAATGAGTTTCTAACAGGTTTTTCTTCAATGTAAGGTTCGGTAACACCACGTCTTGCTGTCTTTTGGGTATCCCAACCTAACCCTATAGTCTTGCGGTTATTTTCTCCGATACGTTTTGATCTTCTCTTTAACTTTTTCTTTCTCATTGATTTTCCTTTTTTGTTCTTTCCCATTATTAACCTCCATTTCTTTAAAAGTATTTATAACTTCGTTCATAAAATTTTGCATTGCTACTTGACGATATTTAACGTGCCTGGCCCAACTGTTTCTTCTCTTTTCTAACTCTTTTATGCTCATCGGTTAACTCCTTCATATAGGATTGAATATCATTAAGACATTCTGCATTAAACAATGTATCGCTATCCGGTAGAAAGACATAACATCGCCAGGTACTCCACCACTTAATGACTCCGAGTCTGGTAGGCTTTGTTTTAGATTGTACCGCGATAACCTTTGTTTTTGGTTTTTGCTCTATTAATTTAAACCTCATATATTTACTCATAATTGCCTCCTTTCATCCTGGCCATGCTACCCCTACATCGCTTCCAACTCCACACCGTTACTTTGTCCTTGGACCCTTACCTGACGTTACAATATTTAACGTCACAGGACAGGTTATTATTTACTAAACTTTCCTTTCGATTATCGCACTAAAAGTAAACTCTATACTTTCATTTTCTTTTCTACATTTAGTGGTTGTCAATGTAGCTTCAACGCGGAGTTTTGCTTCAACTTCTTCTATCCACTCTATAACTTCTTCTAAGTCATCTTTCGCCCAATCTTTGTATTTCTTTAACATACTAACCTCCTACTTAATTTAATAAAATATAATCGCAGGGGTATGACATTACTACAAAACATACCCCCTTTTCCTCCGGGCATTACGGCATTTCACCACTTCCCTAAGGAAATCTTAATTGCCTATCCTGACAGGATTCCAACTCTGCACCCAGTTATTCTGAATAGTGGCGACCTATTCAATTTATCCTTATACCGACTAACCCCTAGCTAAAGGGCTGAGCAGATAAATCTTACCCTACTACCCCAAAGTAGACAGGACAGGCAAATTTTAAAATGGAACATATCTTTTCAATAAACCTTTTAATTTAATACATTCTGCTTCAGTCAATTTTTCAATTTTAGGATTGTATCCCATTTCCTTTTCAAATTTCTCATCATCATTTAGACGATTTTCTCTTCTTAGGGCATATATCTCGTCAACCAAAACTTGTTTGACCAAAGATTCTTTATCACCTTTTACCAGGGCATCTACGGGTTTGCCGTTCTCATCCCTGGGGTTGTCGATTTCTCTTTGCTTTCTTGCTCCGATATCTTGAGGATTGCCTTGTTCCCCCCACCAAAATTCGATCCATTTGCTTGCTTCTTCTACTGATAGTTTCTTAGGATCGCCTATTTCTTTTATTTCGGTTGTTTCGATGTATCTTGAATCGATCATACCTTTGTAGTAAACTTTTTTGTCTTTATAACCGAAGATTATATTCTTCTGTTTCGTAGAGGCCGGTTTGAATCTTGTCTTCCCGACTATACCTTCCGCTTTTTTGGTGCGTTCTTCTTTGGTTTCTACTTTAGGTGTACCATCTTCAGAAGTTCCAACTATTTCTCCACCCAGGATAGCAACCGAATTTTCTGCCATTAAATCTTTATAGATATAAGCTACTATCTTATCTGCAAACTCGAAAAATTCTTTTTCTGTATGGACCTTAATGAGGAAAGTTTTGCTTGGGGGGATTTTGGCTAGTTCGGTACAATCTTTAATGGCACTCTGTCGTACTATGAAAAGCTGTACTTTCGGGTCTCTCTCAACTTCATACTTGAATTTCTTCACCCAGTAATTATCTTTAGTACCGTTACCATTTTTCGGTTTTGTAGAAGATTGTGCAGGAGCTTGCACTATCTTAAACTGACAACCGTTAATAGATCTATCCATCTTACCTTGTTTGTTTTTGTATTCTTTACTTACCTTACCTTTGATCTTTATAGATGAATCTTTTGTGACTTTGTCCTCCTCTCCTTCAAGATTCAACCAACATCCCTGTTCCCCGGTAGCATCCTTGATTACTATAAACTGGCTCCAACCGTACTGACCACTATTTGGATCGTTGGCCCTAAATACTTTACCCTCGAGTTCTATGGTATCTCCTTCACTTGCCCGGCTCATTTCTTTGATTTCAATTTTCAATATAGTCACCTCCTTTTACTATACCCAAATCCTTTTTGATCTCTGTTTTCATTTCTTTTAATTTCAATTTTAACCTTTCCTCTAATTTCTCGAATATATCTTTGATGCCATGATTAGAAACAAGATCCAATGATATGATTTTCAATATTTCAACCTTTTCCTTTTTTGTAATCTTCCTCGCTACCTCGCTATGAAAACCTATCTCTACAACTTCCCTATCTTCGTGGACATAAACACTTAGCGGGGGAGTCCATTCATTAAGATACTCTAATATTTCTCTTTTCCGGTAAAAATCATCTACCTTGTTAATTTTTTCCACCTCCTTAAAATTTTAATTTTCTTTTTTTCGCTTCTTTTTCCATTAATCCGAGATGTTTCGTTATGCCTTCTGCCATCATTTCATTGCGATTGTTTTCGGCTTCAACTGCATCTTCAGCATAGACACTATCACCCATGTAGATTGCTTCACTTGGTCTATTTTCCAACATTCTTTTGAAATACTTTATTCTATTGATTAAATGATTATCTCCTATCTCACTTAACTTTATTTTTTGACCGTCTTTAGTTACACAAACAACATCTTCCATATCGATCTCCTTATTCTATTATCTCAATTTTAATTATATTTTTTCTCTTTGCCTTTATGTCCCCTTTTGAGTTTTGTTCCAAGACCATTCTTTTCTTTCTCTTGATGGTTATTCTGTTTTTTACTGATTTATTAGTTTTATCATAAAAACAAATATGTTGTACTAAAAATTCTCGGAGTAGTTTTATATTAATCATCTCTACCTCACTTTATTTTTTTAATTGTGTAACTAAATTTCGGATCTTGATGTTTGATCTTTATGCCGGGAATTTTGTAGTCTTTTTCTTTCGTATGTAGGAGTAGTTCACAACCGGTGACATCAGTATCTAGATATTCTTCTCTAATTTTGCCATCTTTAAATAAACCATCGTTGTAATCTATTATCTGTTTTTTCAGGTCGCCTTTTTTAAATGTGGTCACAACTTTGAGGAATAATTCTTTGATTTTCACAGGCAGGACAGAGGTTATCCAATCAAGTAATATATCTTCATCATATTTCCATTCGTCAGGTTGTTTCTTGAAAACTGTTGAACCTTTATAACCATCAAATTTACACTCTAGCTTATCTTCTCCGGATGCTTTTAATTCTTCTTTTATGATAAACTCTGTCGATCCAATTTTCTCTTTTAAGTTTTTAATTTCTTCATTGTTTTCTGCACACTTTTTATCGTTGTCTCTATAAAGTAACTCAATATCAAGTTCAGCGTCTTTGATCATTCTCATATCTTCAGCTAATCCCATCTTTTTCACCTCCTTTCTTTTCCATTTCTTTTTGACTTTTCTGTTCCACGGTTGTCAAAAACTGCAATACCATAAACTGGACTTTTGGTGATATCTTTTTTAAAAACTCGTGGTTATCATTTATGAGTGCTTCAGAGAGAAATAGTATAGTCTCTTCTTTTTCTTTCTCGTCTAAATCAATGACCTTTGACATGAAATCGTCTATTATAGACATTTTTTACCTCCTTTTAGACCTATTTTTGAAAAAATCGTCATAGAAGCACGAGAATGGGTCATATTAAAGAATTGTGCAGTACCCCTGTAGGTTATCCTATAAAGCGACCGATATGTGAGTGCATAGGTGCCTGGCTTAGCCGAAGGGTCGATAAATTGTAACAGTCCCTAGTTTGTTACAACTTACAACGACTGAGCCAGGCTTTATTAAATCTTGGGTCCGCGCGAACACTCGGCAGACTCATTTAAAGATTTTTAATCAAATCAAATATCTTTTTAAATATTTCTCCCAATTCATAATCATCAGAATTAAATTCTGCATCAAGAAAACCATTATATTCATTTAACTTTTTCCTTAAATCTTTGATAACTGGGAACTTTTTGATAACTTTTTCATATTCTTTTTTATCTATCCCTAGCTCTTCAAAACCAATCCTGTCGCACATACAATTCCCTCCTTGTGACCGCCCTACCTATTCCACTTGGAAAGAGCATCCATGGTCTCTTATCAGTAGGGCGGAACGTTTTCCAATTTAAACTCTGCGAGTTAATTGCCTTCCCTGACAGGTTTCCCCTTCCTGCTCCCGATTTTTACAGCCATTTCTGGATACTGTATAAAATTTGGGTATTTCACCACCGACTAAGCCCTGACGCCAGAACGCCACAGGGCAGGCAAATTGGAGGGGGGAAACCAGGTATCTCACCTAACGTCACAAGGACTAATATTTTATGGTCAACCATATTAGATCCTGATTGTTTCCCCCCATATTCTATAACTTATCACTCATACCTATAAGTTTTTCCCAATTATTTAATATTGCTTCTAGCATACTTTTGCAAATCTTCTGGGGAATATTATCTTCTCTCTCCCAGTGGCCGATTGTTTCTCTTCTTACTTTCAGAAGTATGGCGACTTCTCCTTGGGAAATACCCATCTTTATTCTTAATCTCCTTAATCTTTTACCGATACTTTCCATCATTTAGTCTCCTTTGTTACAAATATATCACAGTAAAATATAGATGTCAAATCTATTTTAAGAATAAAAAAAAGAAGCCGGGGCGGTCAATCCCGGCTTCTCTTGAGGTGATCACGTTCTCGACCGTGATACTTGGTTGTGGTTGTTGTGTGGATGCTCAGTTGGAAATTTCCCAGACGATTTCCTTTAACTCTTCAGGTTCCCATCCTTTGATCTCCTTTGTAAATCTTTCTATCTCATCTTTCATTTCTTTAGTTAATTTCTTCGCGAAAATCTTTTCTCTTTTATACTTCTTCCACTCTTCGATTTCCTTGTCATAAGTTTTGTCTAATCCCCTTCTAAGAAACTCTTTCAATATTGCTTTACCTATTTCGTGTTTGGCATATTCTGCACCAAGAAAAAGAATCAATTTTAGGATAGCACGTTTACCTGACTTATCTATTCGTGCTGTTAGTCTGGGGGGAACTCTTCAATCGAATATATCTTTAAAAGTTTATCTCTTATACCAAGTAAAATTATCTTTTTGCTATTATCGTCAAATCTAGTATCAGTCTTAGCTACTTGTTCGTCCAACCATATATTTAATCCGCCGAAAATATCTTCTACTTTACCTTCTACAAATTCATCACATTTTTCAAGTACATTATTTAAAATATCCCATATTCCTGCCATTGATTCTCACCTCC
>JAUVUO010000161.1 GCA_030601015.1 Candidatus Omnitrophota bacterium
AAAAAAATCTAAGTCTCATTGAGAGGTGGTGTGAATGGCGAAAGAAGAAACTATGGAGTTTAAAGGGGTTATATGTGAGTCTTTAGGTAATGCGATGTTCCGTGTCGAATTAGAAAATGGGCACAAGATATTAGCTTATCCTAGAGGGAAAATGAGGAAATATTTTATACGGATTTTATCTGGAGATAAGGTTACGGTCGAAATATCACCTTATGATTTGGATAAGGGGAGAATTATTTATAGACATAAATGATCTAAATAGTGTTTGAGAAGATACTGCTATTTTTATAATATGAATAAATGTTTTAATGTGTCGGTATTTTAACGGTAATATTACTAAATGAGTATTTATGAAAGGTTGTGAGGTGAAATGTCTTTTTTATTAAAAATAATATTTTTTTATCTTATATTTAGCTTTGTTTTTAAAGCAATATCTTATTTTTTGAGATTAGGAAATAACGCGGATAGGAAGAATAGAGAAAATAAAAAAAATAATAAAAAACCTTTTGATTTTAGAAATGTGGTAGATGCGGAATTTAAAGATAAAGATGATGAGGAGAAAAGAAGCTCATAGTTCGTATTGCGTTGTGCGTATCGCGCCTGTCTGCCGGTAGGCAAGGTATTGCGTGAAGAGAAAAGGGAGACAGGGAGAAGAAAAAGAAACAGAAATTAGTAGAAATTAATTGAAACTGGTTGTAAATGAATAAAAAATCGTAGGGGCGAAACCGTGTTTTTCGCCTGATATTGTATTAGATGAAATGTCAAAAAGTGATAATAAAATATAGATAAAAACATTGATAGGACAATTTGCATTAATTGGAGGATATAAATGAAAGATAAAGAAGCATTAATTTTTTTAAAGGAATTGATTGAAACTATAAGTCCTTCAGGGTATGAAGCAGACGCGGCAAAAAAATGGATTGATAGAACTAAAAAATTTTCCGATAAAATAGAAAGAGATGTGCATGGGAATAGTATTGCGGTGTTAAATGAGAAAGGACATATTAAAATCATGATTGCCGGCCATATCGATGAAATTGGTTATATGGTTAAATATATAGATAAAGAAGGATATATATATTTTTCAACAGTTGGAGGAATTGATGCCCACCTTATTCCGGGGCAAAGAGTTATTATTAAGGCCAGAAAAGGAAAGGTGTTAGGTGTAATAGGTAAAAAACCTGTACATCTTTTGGAAGAACGAGAAAGGACAAAGGTTGCAAAGATTGAGCAATTATGGATAGATATCGGAGTTAAAAGTGGAAAGGAAGCTAAAAGTATTATTGATATTGGGGATATCGCTGTCCCTGCGGTAGGGTTTGAAAATCTAATGGATGACCGGGTTATAGGCAGAGCTTTTGATGATAAAGTTGGCGCGTTTATAGTTAGTGAAACTCTAAAATTACTTTCTAAGGAGAAACCTAAGGCATCTGTTTACGGTGTTGCTACTGTTCAGGAAGAAATAGGGCTTAGAGGGGCTAAAACAAGTGCTTATGGAGTCGCTCCTGATATAGGTATTGCTATAGATGCTACCTTTGCTACGGATTTTCCCGGTATGGATAAAAAGAAAGTAGGAGACATAAAAATAGGAGCAGGCCCGGTAATTGCCAGAGGGCCGAATATAAATCCTAAGATTTTTGATTTAATGGTTCGAACTGCCAAAGAAAATAAAATTCCTTATCAAATAGAAGGGATATCCAGGGGTACCGGTACGGATGCTAATGCTATACAGCTTACTAAGTCAGGAGTAGCAACCGGTTTGTTAAGTGTACCTTTAAGATATATGCATACTCCTGTAGAATTAGTCAGCCTTTTAGATGTGATGAATACAGCCAAATTGTTAAAAGCTTTTATTTTAAAAGTAGATAATAAGATTTCTTTATTACCGTAATAGAAATATTTCAAGAATGGGTTGGCTGCTTTTTTAACTGTCCCAAAATTATAATAATCTATCATTCTTGAGGGCGAAACTTTGTTTTCGCCCGTTTTTATATATTTAATTATTTATAAATATGGCAAACAATTTTTTACCTATATCAAAAGATGATTTAAAAAAACGCGGGTGGAAGGAATTAGATATAATACTTATCACCGGAGACGCCTATGTTGATCATCATTCCTTTGGAACAGCTGTCATAGGCCGAGTATTGGAAAATAAGGGGTATAAAGTAGGGATTATCGCTCAGCCTGATTGGCGAAGCAAAAAAGATTTTTTGAAATTAGGCAGGCCCCGGTTATTTTTTGGTATCAGTTCGGGCAATGTTGATTCTATGGTAGCTAACTATACTGCCAATAAAAGGGATAGAAAAATTGATGTTTACTCTCCTGGGGAAAAGTGCGGAATGCGCCCGGATAGAGCAGTAATTGTTTACGCGAATAAAGTAAGAGAAACTTTTGGAAATGTTCCTATTGTCTTGGGTGGTATAGAATCAAGTTTAAGGCGGTTTGCTCATTATGATTATTGGGATAATTCGGTTAGAAGATCTATAATAATAGATTCTCGAGGTGATATCTTAATTTATGGTATGGGAGAAACACAGGTTGTTGAAATCGCTGAATATTTAAAAAAAGGAATAAATATAAACAATCTAAATGGTATCAGAGGTACAGTTATAGTAAGAAAAGATTGCGGATTTTTAAAAGATTATGTATTTACCCCCTCTTTCCATGAGTTAAAGGAAGATAAAAGTAATTTCAATAAGGCTTTCAAAATTATTTATTCAGAGCAGAATCCTTTTAGCTCAAAACCGGTAGTTCAGAAATATGATAAGAGGGTAATTATTCAGATGCCGCCTCCTTTACCTTTGAGAGAAAAGGCATTAGATGAAATATATGAATTGCCGTATTCAAGGAATTGGCACACTACATATAATCGTTACGGAGGGATAAAAGCTTTTGAATCTGTTAGATTTTCAATAACTTCACATAGAGGCTGCTGTGGAGAATGTAATTTTTGTTCTTTATATTTTCATCAAGGAAGAATAGTGCAAAGCAGAAGTCAGGAATCAATATTAAAAGAAATAAATTTTATTTCACAGACTCAAGAGTTTAAAGGCACCATTACCGATATAGGCGGGCCTACTGCTAATTTATACAGAGCATATTGTAAATTGTGGAGGGATAAAGGTTTTTGTAATGATAAATCATGTTTAGCTCCTAATAAATGTAAAAACTTAGAGTTAGGATACAAAGAAGCGGTAAATCTTTATAGAAAGGCAAGAAAAATTCCAAAAATAAAACATATATTTATAGGAAGCGGATTTAGATATGATTTATTAGTGGATAAATATTCGGAAAGCTACCTTAAGGAACTTTGTCAATTCCATATAAGCGGGCAAATGAAAGTTGCTCCGGAACATGTATCAGATAAAGTTCTGAAGCTTATGAATAAGACCTCCTTTAGTTTATATGAAAAGTTTGTAAACAAATTTTATCAAATAAATAAAAATGTTAATAAAAAAAATTGCCTGGTTAATTATTTTATAAGTGGCCATCCAGGTTCCGATTTAAAAGATTCTTTAGAGTTAGGCCTATATTTAATCAAAAGGAATATTCATCCTGAACAGATACAAGACTTTATTCCTTTGCCTATGAGTTTGTCGGGATGTATTTACTATACAGGTAAACATCCTTTAACAGGAGAGAAAATTTATGTGCCTGTAACATTTAAAGAGAGAAAGAAACAAAGGGCTTTTATGCAGTATAGAAACCCTAAAAACAAAAGATTAATTTTAGAGGCCTTGAAAGAATTAAAATTAAGTAATTTAGCCGGAAAATTTTTTGGCAGGAGAAATATAGGCCGGATACCGGGAGATAAACGAAAGACGGGAGACGAATCGCTTCGCTCTGACGAAGGACGCAGGAAGATGAGAAAAAATGAAGAGAAAGGAAAAAGGTTGAAGGGAAAAGGGAGAAGTAAATCAAAGAATCAAAAAACGTAGGGTGCGGGCCTTGCGTCTGTCCGATTCAAAACAGAAAAAATAAAATGACAAAAAAATAATTGGGATTAATTTTGCATTGAGATTCCTGCCGGCTGGTAGGCAAGGTGTTGCGTGAAGGAAGAAGAAAATTAAATAATAAAAAAACCATAACAAAAAATAGTGTAGGGGCAATTGATGTATCGACCCGGGAAAGCTCCCCCACCTGTCATCCCGGCGAATGCCGGGATCTCAAAAGAAATGGTGGTCCAATAAATTTAGGCATGAGATT
>JAUVUO010000137.1 GCA_030601015.1 Candidatus Omnitrophota bacterium
ACCCCTCAACTTTTCTTTGCTTGGGTATTTCTAGAATTTTTTTAAAAGATTTTTACTTCGCAAAAAAGGATCTTCTGAAAGCAAAAAGTTTATACGAAAAAATAAACGACCCGTTAGGAATAAAAATAACTGAAAAATATATTTCAAGCATTGATCATTTCAAAAACTTAAACTGATTTTTATAATAAAATTTAAAAATTAACTCCTCGCCCAATTCACCCTATTAAAACAAATTCTTTTAGCAACTTTTGAAATATTATTTTTTTGTCTTATATAAAAAGACTTTTATACCTCTAAATTTTCTATTCTTCAATAGTTCATTCTCATTTTTATCTGCCCACTCTACAATCGCTTCAGACAAGACACTTATCTTATTTAAATAATTAGATGAGGCTGTCACTATCCAAATTCTATCATAAACATTAAAAGCCTCTTTAACCTCTAATGATCTCATACCAAATTTCTCGAAAATATCAGCAAAAACATTCATATAATCAGAATTATTAGAATCATTTTCTAAAAGAGTAAGCTCAACTTGAGAAAAATTTTTGTCCAGATAGCAAAGAAAAGGAATAAAAGTAAATTTATTGGTATGAGCAATTAAATCTCCCGATTGAAATTCTTGTTTGACAAATTGAGACGCTAATTTTATATCTTTTCTAGGGAAAACTCCAATATGATAAGGATTATGCGCAAAACTGAATGAATCAGAATATTGCGCAAATAATACTATAGTTATAATAAATATATATAGTACTCCGGCCATCACTAATACTGATAGACGTTTTATTTTTTTTATACCTAATGCGATAAATATATAATATGCTGGAGATATATAAATTAATGTTCGATAAATGTAGATTGACATCACAAGATATGATGAAATTATTAACAATAAAATGGGAATTGAAATCCATAAAAGGAGCATAACTTTAGTCTTAACTTCAATTTTTGACCTAATCCCGACAAAAAAAAGATAAATGAATATTAAACTACTAAAAAAATAAGAAAATTTATCGCCAAAATACCCAATATTAAAAATTTGAAATGTATGGAAAAACATTAAAAATGTAGGTTTCGGAACCCATGAATAATGAGCTGTAAGCTGTATATTAAAAATTTGTCCGAGAATAACTATCGCCAGAGGAGAATACAATATTACTATTAAAAAATTGCATAATAGCCAATTTTTTAATAGTTTTTTATATCCTCTATAGAAACTGAAAAAAAATATATTTTCACCAATCAGCATAAAAGTTGCTATATTATGCGAATATATAAGCAGAGTATTAAACAATATAAATAAAACCCATGAGCTTAATTTATTATTTTCCAAAACATTAATTAACCACCAAATTGACATTAACGATAAAAAGGTAACTAAACTATATGCTCTTAACTCTTGTGAATAATAAATATGCAGAGGAGAAACAGCCATAATGAATGAACTAATTAATCCTACACTTTTACTAAACAATCTCGAAGCTATTTTATATATTGCGGCTATAGATAACACACCAAAAAATAAAGTAAGAAGACGTATACTGAACTCGCTATGCAAAAAATAAATCCAAGGTTTTAATACCAAGAAAAATAAAGGCGGGTTAGTGCAATAAGTACCAAACTCAAATATGTTTTTAAGAGTAATTTCTTTCGCAAAAATTAAAGATAATGCCTCATCATACCAAAAACTATATTTACCCAAATTATAAATTCTGAGAAAAAATCCCACAAATAAGATTAAACTCAGCCATAAATGATTATTTTTAATTTTATGCATACATTATATATCTAATATAAATACTAATAGCCAAAATACTATTTATTCACATAATATTTTGTGAAAAGTAACCACCGACTTAACATACTCCATCCCAAATCTTTGAAAAATCTTTACACTTTGATAATTCCAAATTTGAGTATCAAATTCAGCTAAATTAATCTGGCCTTCTTCCTTGCCTTTGCCTATTGCTGATTTTAAAAAACTTACAAAAGCCCCTTTTGCATCCGGAAGCACAACAGAAATCCCTCTCCCAACCCCCCTTAGTCCAAAGACGTTATACACATGCTCATTGGTCCTATAAGTAAAAAACCCTTTAACCTTACCTCCCTTTTCCGCTACTAAAACAATATCTTCTGAAATATCACTGCAACAATTTTTAATCCATTCTTTAAAAAATTTATTTGCCTTATCTTTAGGAATAAAAGGGTCTAAAGAAAATCTACTTATCCAAGGATTTTTTTCAGCTATTTCCATAATAAAAGGAAGATCTTTTTTTTGATAATTACGCACCTTATACAAACATTTCAAATCAGGGATACGACACCTCTTATCAACCAATATATACGTCACAAGAGTATCCATAAGTTGAAACCCATTCCTTTCAAGACAATTAATTGTCAAATGGTCAAAAGTATCTATCCGGAAAGAGACATGTTGTATCTTTTTACTTTTATAATATTTAAACAAAAACAATATTAATTCATCTTTAATAAAAGCCTGCTCTAAACAACATTTTCCTGTTATTAAAAAATCTATTTTTGCCATTTTAAGACCAAAATAATTACTGTCCCATGCCAATTTACTCCCACAAATAATACCAACTATCTCTAAATTCAATTCAGCTGCAAATAATTCACCTCCATCTTCTACTAAACCTAAAATTTCTTGCAAAATAGAATTTTCCAGATCTTTTTTATCAGCAATACGATAATTTCTGTATTGATTATATCTATAATCTTTCAATAACAGTTTCAGCCTAGAAATATCTTTCTTATCCAAACGTCTAATTTCCATTATTACAAAATCTCCTTTACGACAAAAGGCAGATCATCATTCTTTGAAAAACCAAAACGGTAATTTATAAGAAAATCTAAGGCTTCAACAAATAAACTAAAAAAAGTATATTTAGATTTACCATTTTTTCTCTTAAAATGGCTTATTTCAACTTCCGTAGAATTCATAGCTATTTTAGCTATTAAAGGCTTAACAAACCTTGCCCTTTTTCCATAAAATAAAACCTTATCCGCAATATCCCTCCTTAAAGCTCCAAACGAACACCCCCAATCTTTTGCCTTAATCCCAGCTCTTAAATTTATAAGTTTATTCATATAAAAAGACGGCAATCTCCTCAACAAAAACGTATCCTGCCTTTTTCGTCTATAACCTCCAACAGCATCAAACCCTTCATCTAATTTATCAATAAGTTTAGAAACTTCTTCCGGAGGACATTGCAAATCCACATCCATAACAATTATAAAAAACCTAGTGGCATATTTAAACCCTGCTAAAATAGCTGCAGATTGACCAAAATTATTTTTTAGAATTACAACTCTTATTTTCTTGTTATCCAAACATAAACCTCTCAAAACATCTAAACTATTATCTTTACTTCCATCATCAACAAAAATTATTTCATAATCATTTAACACATTATCCAGAGTTTTAGTAATTCGCATATAAAACTCTTGTATATTATCTTCCTCATTAAAAACAGGAACGACAACTGACACACCATTTTTTTTACAATTTTTTATAGTTAAACTAACCATTTATTAAATAAAGTTCAATTTCAATTATCTTAGTCTTAGCTCTTTTCACTTAAATAAACTACCCCGCAGTAAGCTACGGGGTATCAGAACCCAAACTCCAATTGTATCGGCTTCTTGTGTAACTGTTTATATTTTTACCCTCTGCCCTGCTTGCCAACTGTTCCCGCATAATATCCATCAGACCAAGACTCTCCGCCCCAAAATTGATTCTTGACCTGCGGAAAACGTAAAAATATCTATTTGACTGTAATGTTTTTGACTATTTTAACTACTTTCGAAATACAGTCTGCTGAAACCGATTGCACAAGAAAATGCAAATGCTCTTTGTTCCAATTTCCAAAAAATATATTAGATATCGTTTCTCGATTTCTAAACATACGTTCCTCAGTTCCTCATCTACTTTACTCTCAAATACTCCCCCCCGTATTTTTCCTGACACACTACATGATACACCAAAACCAAAACATTATGACGATTGTGGATATATTTGCTCACCTATTTATTATATCATATTTCTACCGCAGCAAGCTACTGGGAATTTACCCCCCCAGTTCCAAACCCGCATTGGAACTGAGGTTGTTTATTTTTTATTCCTCTTCCCTAAAGGTTCAGCTTTAATCCTAGCCATTTCAAAAAAGCTCTTAAAATCATGGGCTAAAAGGCTTATTTCTCGCCAACAAGGCCTCATGCATCCTCCACAATTTTTTCTGAATTTTTCGCATTGGTTTCTATAATCTTCAGACTTTAAAAATTTATCAAAATCTTCTAAAGGCAATGCTGTATTTTCAGCAAGTTTATGACAAAAAGAGAAAAGCCCTTCCGGCGAAATGGAAAGATATAATTCTCCGGCATCACAATTATTATTTATTCTTTTGCCTAAAAAATAGTTTTTAGACATTTCTAGAAAGGTTGTTGAGTTAAAAATATTATTTCCTCTTTTCTTCTTTTCCTTTATTAAGCGGCTGTAAATTTTATCTACCGTACTATAATCTTCTTCTAAAATTTTAAACCCATCATCAATCAGACCATCCGTTTCTAAAGGGATAAAAGAAATATAAAATTTATATTCTTTAACAAACTGTGC
>JAUVUO010000084.1 GCA_030601015.1 Candidatus Omnitrophota bacterium
AAATTCTTTAAATATATCTCTGTTTGATTTACATATTTTTTTATCTTTGAAAAGCAGAAACTTCTTTCTTTCGTAATTATCTTTAAATGTCATGTAATTAATAGAGAAACGCACTATATAAACCTACGCCCTTATAGGTACTAAATAGGTCTACGCCCTAACCGGGGATTGACCAGTTTGGTGTATTTATGTAGGGTGTAGATTAATCCATGAGTCATCACACATGCACAGTACTGGACTTCCTTACAAGCGCATGGATTTTGTCTAAGACTTAAAAACTGGTTTTATTTTAAATCTTATCAATAAAACATGAGTGTCTTTTTTATTTATAAATTTAACCAATCTCAATCAAAACCAATTACCTCTCCCCTGAGCAAAGAATCTGTTATCTTATCAGACTGGAGCCTATCGATTCTAGATATTTTATGTACTAAAAATTTCTTCCAAAAATCACCATCTTTGAATTGATGGATGAATATTATTCGCACTCTATTCTTTTTAAACACCTTTTCTCTATATGAATAACATTCCCTATCTTTGCCACAGACTTCTATATATATTCCCAATTCTGGCAAGTAAAAATCTGGAGTCCATACTCTTGGTCTATCTCTTTCATCTTGAACAAATATTGGATGTTCAAATACCCAATATAAATTTATAGAATGTAAATATTCAGCTACTTCTTTTTCTGCATTAGTCATTCCTTCATAAATCGTTTTTTCTTTTTCCATTACATTGCGCATTAATAACTTATAAAAATTTTCTTGATTTCGCTGCAATTGATTGCCTTTATTCACCTGTGGTTCCTATATTCCTCTTTTACTTCTTGAATTATTCCTGACCAAAACTCACGCATTTTGTTCCATTCCTGGGTAATTGTCAGATCTGGGTTTTGTCTATAATTCTGATACAACCCAGTGCTATTGTTTCTCGTTGTCGTCGTGTATGGCTCCTGCTGATCCTTTTCTCTGCATTGATAATATTTTTCTTCTCTATTCATTTTCCAATCTATTCTCCCGGCTGGCACGTTCAATAGGCCAGCAAGCTAAGCAAATATCTATATGTTCTACTTTTCCTTTAATAATTCTGGTGCAAACTGTCAATTGGCTTTCGTCTTTTTGTTTGCAAAACTTGCACTCTGTTACCATACAATCGCTAGAGTCATAAGGATTATATATGTTGTAATCAAACCATATAATCACTCATAGCCATTATATTCTGCTGTTCGAGCATAGAACATTTTGTTTTGCTCTATGAGGTGGCAGAGCTTCAAGTCCATATCTCCGACGATATTATAGATACTGTTGACTTTCTTAACCGTATCGAAAATTGCCTTTTTGCATTTTGTTTCAAGGTTTGTTTTAGTCATTATATTTTATTTGTGTTTTATTTCTTTTAGATATTCAACCAATTTTATGTCCGCAATTATTGTGGATTATCTGCTGGCTTTCTTTGCTTTGGTTTATCCAGATTTTAATTGTCGGTGTTTTTTGTTTTTCTATCTTAAGGGGTAACAAGATTTTATATATGTTGTAATGGAGAGATAGGAAATAAACGGATAGTTTGATTATGCTAGTTTTTCAGGATTGGGAAATGACTGGAAATATCGGTAAGTTGATTAGTCGAAGGTAAATAAAAAAGGTTCCCTTTATCAAAAGCAGGTTCTCTAATTCATATCTAAACTTATCCCATCCTTTTTCTTTAATGGCTACCTGCGTCTTTACCTTTTTTAATTATTACAAATATTCTTTTAGAATTTTCTTTTTTAATTCAAATATTTTTTTAATTTCATTTTCCAATTCTGAAATTTTTTTATCAATTTTCTCATTTTTTGAAACTATTTTATTTTGTTCGTTAATTGACGGTAAAGGGATTTTTAAAGAAGAGAGTAGGGTTTGATTCAAGCTTTTGATATTTGCCCCATTACTATTTTTAGTTAATTTATTTCTAATTTTATTAGTTTTCAAAAAATAACATAAATATTTTGGAACTACTTTTTCTAAATTTGAACGGAGTCTAATAGTAAAACCTGAGAAAGAGGTTAGAGGATTTATTGTATCAACAAATAAAAACCTTCCAACTAGATTTGCCGAACCATTCGATCTAACAACTAAGATGTCTCCAGGATTCAAAACATAATCATTATTTAATTTTCCACCAATCTGAACTTTTTCCAAAGAATTTAAATTTGGCACAAAATTATTCTGAAAATCTTTAACTCCAATAATATTAATAACATCTCCCAAACTATCTTTATTATAATTTAATCCATTTTTAAACGAAACAATATCTCCTAAGTCTACTTTATTAAATACTAAACTTTCAAAATTACTAATTATTAAGTTTTTTAAATTTTCAATTTTACTTTTAGATTCAAATTCATTTTCCTCTAATTCCTCAAATTTTTTAACTATTTTATCTTGAATATTTTTTCGTGGTAAGGGGATTTTCAGATCTCTAAAATCGTTCTTTTGTAAATGTTTTAGCCCCACACCTTTAAAATAACTAATGTTTATTTCATTTATTTTACTTTTTAAAACATAATATAAAAATTTAGTTTTGAGATCTTTAAGGTTAGATTTTATAACATAAGTATCTGTTGAATAAGATGCTTTTTTATCATAAAAATTAATTAAAGCGTTGCCTCCTGTTGATAAAAATATATTTTCTCCATCAACTAAATGATTTTTAAAAGTATATACATTCTCTCCGCTAGTGAAAAAAAGATAATTTTTTGTTACATCATTTTTAGCTTCTTCAACTTTTATTTTTGACTTTTGGTTTTCAAAAATAACATCTCCCAATCTCACTAAATTCCATTTACTCTCGATTTTTACTTTTTTTTTAACATTCAATGAAATATTTTTTTCAAAATCTACTCTGTCCCAAGTCATCATGTCAAGTAAATCAACTCTTGAAATGTGATTTTTTAATTCGCCATCTATTTCTCTATCAAAATTATTTTCAAATGCATCATAAATATACGTACTCGCCTTTTTTGGATTATTCAATTCTTTCGGATCAAATAATTTAGTACATTCATCAATTAGCTTTCCTCTTTGAATTGGATGTATTCCCTCACTCCCGCGACGGCTACTAAATTCATATCCTAAAAATGTTTTTTCAATCTTTTTTTCTCCTGATTTAACTAAGACAGTTTTTTGACCATATGCTAAAATAAAATACAATAATTTTTCTTTTTCTAATTCAATAATCTTATTGTTTAATTCTTCCTTTTTATTTAATTTGATTTTTTGATATTCTTTGTAGATTTCGTGTTTTAAGATTGAGTCGGTTGGGTTTTTTTGAAAAATACTAATATACTCCTTAAAAGAACTTGTTTTATAAACAAATTTAACATATTTTGAAAAAACATTTTCAATTCCATTAACAGTTATATCTTTTAACTCAGAAGAAAACTTTTCAATTGAGTTTTGAATATTAATCCAACCATAGTTATTTCTTCTTCTTAAAAATAAAGTAACTGTACTGGTTCCTGTTGCCATAAATGTTCCTGACCCGAGTTCAGTTATTCCAATGATTTCAAAATATTTTAATAAAATTTCACGAGTTTTAGTATAAATCCCAGTATTGCTTAAAATGCTTGATGGTAGAATAATTCCTGCGATTCCCCCATCTTTTAATAATTGTTTAGTCCTTTCAACAAATAAGCATTCTATCTCTGAACTTTGATCTGTTAAATATTTGTATAATTCAAAATCTTTTTCAGCAATGTTCATATCTTTAAAATTTGTTCTAAATGCTGAGACAGAATAAGGAGGATTAGAAATAACAAAATCAAACTCTTTATTATCCTGTATGAAATCTTTATCGTTCTCGTTTAATTTATTTTTATATTCTTTTGTATGTTTGAAATTACCTAATCCATCGCTATGTATTACTTGAGCAACACCATCCCCATGAAAATAACAACCAACTTTTGCAGTTTTGACAAGTCTATAATCTTTTTCAATACCATATATATAATCATATGCCCATACAAAAGGATTTATTTTCCAAGCAGAAATATTTTTTTTCACTTGAGGTTTTAATTTCGATTCATCTGTTATTTGAATAATATTCTGAATCTCATCCATTGATTCAGTTAAAAAATGACCACTACCCGCTGCATAATCCATTATTGTAGGTAATAAATCATTTGAATTACCAGTTAATAATTTAGTTTTAATTGTTTTATTTAACGGAATTGAACGACAAATAAAACGAGCAACTGGAACAGGCGTAAAAAATTGTCCTGATTCTTGTTTTAATCCTGTTGTGAGAAGTTGCTCGAAAAAATCACTTAAATATTGTTGTTTTTCTGCATATCTTAGTTTATAAATTTGTAAAAGTTGAACAACTTCCTTTAACACTTTTGCGTTTTCTTTAAAAGTTTCTTCGTCAAAAACTTCTTTAATCGCAAATTCATTATTTTTTTGCAATCTTATCTTAGTTATTTCATTTAAAATATTTTTACGAGTTACTTCATCCAAAGCACCATATTTCGTATTAAACTCATCATCACTAATATCAGTTACTTCTTTAGAAAGAAGCTCCTTCATTCCCTTTTTATATAAATCAGTCAATCTTTTCTGAAAAGATATATCGTCATCCTCCCCTTCGATCCATTGAAAATCTAATTGATCATCAGGATTTTTATTTTCATCAACAATTTTACATAAAAATAAAGTGAAAATCTTATTAAAGGCATTAGGTTTATCGGAAACAACACTATGTCTAAGAATTTCTAGAAATCTATTAAAAATAAAACTACTATCTGTTTGAGTAATTGTTTTTAGCTGATTTAATGTTAAGGCCTTGCTTTTAAATTTATAAGCATTAACCCAATTATCGAATAAACCGTTTTGAGTAGTTACTTTGCTCCATCGTTCATAAAAATCTTTAACATTACTTGTTTCCCTATAAGAATCTTCAATTTTAATAATCTCATTTACATATTGAATTTTATTTTCTTCGTATTTAGAAGAATATAAAATTATATACTCCACATCTCTATCTTGTTGAAAATAAGTAAAAAGTTGGCCGCCATTTTTATTTAAATTTTGGAATTCTTTTTTAAATTCATTTCCAAAAGTTTTACATTCAATCATTAGATATGCTTTTTTATTCTTCTCTACTAATACATCTAGTCTTCCACTATGCCCATGACCTGTAGGAAAAATTTTTTCTAAAATTAAATCTTCTGGTTTATATCCTTTTTCAAGAAGCCTATTAACACATTCCAATATAACCCAATTTTCTTCTTGTGAAAAGTTTTGAGTTGTTTTACTTTCTAATTTAATTTTTTTACCATAATTAATTATTTTCTTTTCAAAATCAATTTCAAGAATATACTTATTGTTATATTTCTTTTGATAAACACCTTTAGAGTTGTTTTTAGGTGAGAACCCCAAAACCTGTACAAACTTTTTTCTTTTATTCAAAGAATTTATATCTATCATGCCAACCTCTTTTATAAATAACGTTGAAATCTTTTAATAAACTTTTCTATTTTAAGTTGCGATTTTTGGAAATTTAACCCTTTTTATATATCTCGTGCTAAAACATACTTGGTGATGATTCTATCCGGTGGCTTTTAAAAACTCTTGCTACTTCCTGATGCTTAGGATTGCATATTCTTATCCAAAAAGGTTATTTTTAAAGTTTCTTTTACAAGCCTTTTAAAAAACACAAAAACCTTCGCCGTCATTATTGAGCGAAGGTTTTACTTTTTAAACGTCCGGGTTCCCCTTCAACTCGGAACTTTTTGTTTATAATACTATTGTAATCTATTTTACGGAAAACTCAAGGAATTCTGCAACCAAATCTGGGAGAGCTAATAAAAAAGAGAGGACCAATATCTTTAAATCAATCCCCTCTCAAAAAGAAACTACCGCTTTTTTCTGTCAGGCCTTTGAGTTAAAGCAGAACCAGCCGCAGATTTTGCAGCCTTAGAACTACTTTTACTCCTCAACACCTTTGATGCTGCTGTTCCAACACGTTTTGATGTTTTTTCGTTTCTTGCCATTTTTACTCACCTCCTTTTCTTTAGATTTTAAGAGCGGCTATCTTCTTGAACAATAATAGCCGTTCATTAATTGCACCTTCTGTATTTGA
>JAUVUO010000206.1 GCA_030601015.1 Candidatus Omnitrophota bacterium
ACCGCTATAGCGCAGATAGCTGCCATAAACTCATTCTCAAAAGAATGTTCATCGTCAAGAGTTTCAAACGCCCTCAATACCTTCTGCCAACTTTTAGCTCTAGATACTATTTTACCAATCTCCATAATCTCTTTTAGATTAGAACCTTCAAGGCTAGAAGCAAAAAGAGTCATTTCTTTTTTGACTTTCTCCTTTGTAACTTCATCTAAATGAGTTCCACTTAAACATAGAAATATATTTACAATTTCCTCTTTTCTTCCTTTTAAAGACCTTAAATATTTATACGCGTTTGCTAATACATACTCCCTTTTTTTGTCTATTCCTAACCGCTCAGCGTTTTGATGAATAAATTCATGCCCAAACTCGACTTGTAAAGACTCTCCATAGCTTAAATCCTTCACTAAAATTCTAAAATAGGAATTTATAATAATTGTGCGTCCAAGCGCCATAGCCGGCTTGATCATGCACATAAAACAAGTTGCCATATACACGAATAAAATTAAAGCAAATTCAATACTAATAAATTTCATAAAAGGGTTTTCAAAACCCTCAAAAATTACAAGTACCATTACGTAGAAAGAACCAAGGATCAATCTAGCAATTACTTTTGGCCCGCTACGTAGCCAGTAATTTATTATGCCGGCATGATAGACAATATTTAGAAAAGCCTTCATCCCCGGAGTGGTATTAATAATGGTATTTTTTAAGCTATCATTCCACATACATTCTTTTTCTTCTTCTTTCAAGTCACTTAGGCAATCTAAATATTTACGTTCTTTGGATATCCATGTTAAAATTTCTTCCTTGCTAATTTTATTTTTGCGGTAAACAGTATCCCCATATTCTGCAATATCAGTTTTATTGCCGCCATCAAGCTCAAATAAACCTAAATCCTCCAAAATTGATTCTTCAATAGCATATTCACCCCTGACTTTTGTACCATGAATTGAACCTGCCTCCTCCGCCTGGTTTAAAAAACGATAAGAGATATCTTTTTTAATCAAATCAATGAAGCCTATTCTTGTGAACTTTCTTTTTCCAATACCTATCAATTCTCCCAAAACTCCCTGGAATAAAGGAGGTGTTCCAGCTAACGCTCTTTTATTTTCCGAGTTCAATTTATACCAACCGTATCTAAAATAATCTACCCGGCTAACCTTTTTTAAAGAACCCCCGAGGGCGCTAACAAGTATGTAGTTTTTTATAGGAGATAGATTAGATAATACTTTTAAAAAGCCCAGAGATACTAACTTATCCATCTCTTTTTTATCTTTTTTTGCTCTCACATTGATAATCGGTGAAATCATATCCTCCAAAGTTTCAACCACTAATTCCGCGTCATTCTGCTTTAATCCAATAAATAAAGCCTTAACTTCACGAGACGGATTATCTAATTTATTCCACAGCTTAAGAATCGCGCCTCCTTTTTCTTCCGCCATATTCAGATTAAAATAGCGGACATTTTCCCTTTTAAGTATTCCCGCGGCTATCAATCTTTCTTCCAAATCCCTATCTAATATGTAATTATCACCTATGCTGAATAAACCATTCTTTTTTACAAAGCCATTTTTAATTCTCCAATAATCAAACCTGCAATCTTTAAGCAAACGCGGGGTAATTATAAGAATATTGTCCTTAGACAGTTTTTCTATTAATCTACTTAATTTTTTAATATATTTCTTTTTATTATTACCTTTCTTTGGCATATACCTTTCTAATAAAACAGAAAGGCCGCAAGTTTTGTTTATCTTTATGCCTTCAGCTAAAATCCATACTTCCACTCTAAACTCAGCATCTGTTTCCATTCGTTCTCCAATATCCTTCCAGAAATTCCGAAAATGTTTTTTAGCATTTTCCGATAATTCTTTATAAGGTGTGCCCAGGATAATATCCGGAATAATATCCGGAAAATTCTGAATTTTTCTTAATACCATCAACTTTTTGGCAAAAACATGAAATATCATTAATTCCTTATTGAAAACATAATATTCACCATTATAGATTATCAAAGGACACAATGATTTGGTTAAATAGCTTTCACCGGCCCCTTGATTAAATTGACTAAAAGAAACCTGTCGAAATATTTTCTTAGATAAATGTCCATTAATTAATCCGTCAATTATATCTTTATGGATATAAAACCTGTTTTCATGGAGAAAAATCTCTTTTACGCCCAACATTGTTATAAATAATCTTGTTAAATCCAAGCCGTACTCTAACTTAAACACAGAAACATAATCTTCAATTGAACCGCTGATTTCTCTAATGCTAACTCCTCCCTCTATAAAAAGTAAAGTTAATTTAAAAAGAAAGGGCCTCATTTTAAACTCTTTGCCTTCTTTTATAAAATAGCCCTTAGCAGCCAATGTATATAAAGAATCGTAAACTTTCCTAACCGGCAAATTTAATTTATCCGCAATCAATTCTGCGGTAAATACAAACTCAAGGGATTTATTCTCTTCAATGATTTTTTCTATTTCTGATAAAATCAGGTATTTGATCATTGGCTGTTTTACTTCCTGAACTTTCGGGTGTTTCCAGATAGTATTCATTCTGGAAACATTAGAACCTTGTTCTCTCAATTCTCTTACCGCGATATTAACACTTCCAGCCTTAAGTAAAGCTTCTCTTGCCTGAACAACTGTAATTCCTTTCTTACTCTTTATCGCGTCTGCTTTCCGTTTAAACTCAGGGTCTTTTTCAAGCAAAACTTCAATCTTTTTGGTTAATGTCTCTCTGTCAATAACCTTTTTGTTTTTAAGTATCTTTACCGCGCCAAGATACGTACAGCCGGTCTTGATATATGCTGTTTGGATTTCTTTATCCGTAAGGAGAATACTTTTTCTGCATTCAGCAATTTCCGCCTTAAATTTTTTATTCAGCATATCACGGCTTACCCCCAGCTTTCTGGCTGCTGAAGCAACATCCCCCTTAGTTTTTTTAAGTATTTTTTTGACTTCTTCTTTTGATACTACCTCCTTACTTTTTTGCCTTGCCGTTTCAAATCCTGATAAAATTATTTCCAA
>JAUVUO010000232.1 GCA_030601015.1 Candidatus Omnitrophota bacterium
TAACTCCCAAAACTTGGGAAATAAAATACCTGTACCGTGCTGAATCTAAAATTCCAGCCATACCTATCACTCTTTGAGCCGGAAATCCAGAAACTTTATGCGTCAAGTACGTCATAACATCTAAAGGATTAGTTGCAATTATAAATATCGCTTCAGGGCTTAAATCTTTAGCGTTCATTACAACTTCTCTTATTATTTTTGCATTTATTCCTTGTAAATCATCTCTGCTCATCCCGGGGGTTCTCGCCATACCCGCAACTCCAACAATAATATCACTATTTTTTGTATCTTTATAATCATTGGTTCCGAAAATTTTTGCTGTAAACCCTTCAACCGAGGCAGATTGCATCAAATCCAAAGCCTTTCCCTGAGGCAACCCTTCAACTATATCTAACAACACAACATTTGCTACATCTTTTTCTACAATACGCTGAGCACAAGTTGCCCCTACAAATCCCGCACCAATAACTGTTACTTTTTTTTTCATAATACCTGCCTCTTTAAAATATTTTCTAAATAAAAATATCCCTAGTTAACCTCTTCTACTTTAATTACAAAATCCGAATATAGAATACCACAAAGTTGACAATTAACACATTATTTAAGAAAAACGATTTAAAAAGTATAGTTGTCTCTAATATGGATTCCTGCAGGACAAAAGACTATACAAATTCTACATTTTTACACCACCTATTATTAATAATAATTTTTATCGTCACTTTGCATTTGATATCGGTATATATAAAATATTATATTAAATCCTCAAATTTAATATCAATACCTAAAACACCTTTAACCATACTATTATCATCAATAATCGGAGCAGCAACAGTTATACAAAGTATCCCAGTAACTTTTGAAGTGTAAAGATCCGTAAAATAAACTTTTTTTGTTTTCATAACCTCTATGAACCAAGATCTATAGGAAAAATCTCCATATTCAGGGAATTTCTCACGATACATTTTATTAAGCGGTTTTTGAGTTATATTTTTTGTAATTTTATTTCCTGAACGGTCAGTAACATAAATTAAATTTATAAAAGTATTTTCATCTACCGTTTTATGCAGAACAGATAATTGGATTTTAGGATTCATTGATTTTATATCATTATCATCTACTAACTCTAAAATCAAATGATACGCTAAATCTTTAGCTTTAGATTTAAGCCCCTCTAATTCTGAACAGAAAAGATTAGGCAAATGTTTTCTAGTCACCTCTAACATTTCTTTATTAGATATACTTGTTACTCTATTGTTTTCATATTGCTTCATCACCCAATAATAAATTTTCTTTAAGCCATCATGATATTTATCAATTTTATTCTTCCCCTGAAGTTTAAAAAAACTGTTTATCCACATAGCTATTCCGGCAACACCCGATTTATCGGTTATACTTATACCTAACGGCCGTTTTAAAATTTTAGACGTATCAAAAATATTGTATATCCTTTCATTTTTTATTCCGCCGTCAGCATGAATTCCAGCTCTTGTAACATTAAAGTCATCCCCTACAAAAGGATAATTTGCCGAAACAGGAACTTTGACAGACTTTTTAAAATATTCTCCGATTTCAGTTATAACTCTGGTATCAATTCCGTCAAAATCTCCTTTCAAACTGATATAATCTATTATTAAGCCTTCTATAGGCGGGTTCCCGGTTCTTTCTCCAAATCCTAGTAATGTCCCATTAGCAGCTGAACATCCATATAACCATGCAGCCGCGGCATTAATTAAAACTTTATGGAAATCATTATGTCCATGCCATTCTAATCTTTCCGAAGGGACACCCCCCTCTTTTATCAATCCTTGAATCAATTTGGGAACGCCTCTGGGAAGAGCAGCATTCGGATAAGGAAGCCCGTACCCCAAGGTATCACAAGCCCTTATTTTAATAGGTATTTTTGATTCATCAGCAAGTTTCATTAACTTCTGAACAAAAGGTATTACAAAACCATAAAAATCAGCCCGGGTAATATCTTCTAAATGGCAACGGGGAATAACACCTTCATTTAACGCAGCTCTAACCACGTCTAAATAGGCTTCCATAGCTTGTTTTCTATTCTTACCTAATTTTAAAAATATATGATAATCCGAAGCAGAAGTTAATATACCCGTTTCTTTTAATCCCAACTCTTTGACCAATTTAAAATCCTGTTTTTTTGCCCTAATCCAGCCTGTGATTTCAGGATATCTGTACCCTAACTTTTGGCACTCTCTTACAGCTTCTTTATCTTTATCGCTATAAAGAAAAAATTCACACTGCTTAATGATACCTTTTTCTCCCCCTAATTTATGAATTAATTTATAAATATTAATTATTTGTTCAACAGTATAAGGCGGCCGAGCTTGCTGTCCATCACGAAAAGTAGTACAGGTAATCCAAAAATCTTTTGGTAAATGCTGTTTTACTGAATCCTTATCAAAAACAATTTTAGGTATTTGATCATACTTAAAAATATCTTCATACAAATTTGCTTCCTTAACATTTTTTAATAAATAATTCTTTTTCATATACAATTTCTCCCTTTGCTTTCGCTATAATATATATGACTATAGCATAATATTATCTTATCAGCAATAATGTTTAAATATAACGCA
>JAUVUO010000100.1 GCA_030601015.1 Candidatus Omnitrophota bacterium
CTTCTTTTTTAAGAGACGTCTTTATCAAAGTCATTCCTAAAGTAATATCCTCTTTTAATAACCTCACACCTCTAACCCCCTGAGATTGTCTCCCGGTAGGCCTTATATCTTTCATCTTAAATCGTATAGAAAGCCCTTTTTTAGTTCCTAAAATAACTTCATCTTCTTCTGAACAAACACCGGCACCAACTAATTTGTTTCCTTTTTCAATATTTATAGCAAATATGCCGCTTTTCCTAATATTTGAAAACAAACCTAAAGATGTCCTTTTAACGATACCTCTCTGTGTAGCCATAAAAATAAATTTGTCAGGATCGAAACTTTTTACAGATAAAACTGTTGTTATCTTTTCTTGTCCTGATATTTGCAAAACATTAACAATAGCTCTTCCTTTTGAAGTTCTTGACCCGGCAGGAATTTCATATGTCTTTAAAGGATAAACTCTCCCCAGATCTGTAAAAAACAATAGAATATCCTTACTGGAAGCTACAAGAAGGGTTTCCACAAAATCTATATCTGATGTTCCCATCGCTGCAACGCCTCGGCCTCCTCTTTTCTGCTGTCTGTAAGTGCTTATAGGTATTCTCTTTATATATCCTGTCCCTGTTATACTCACAACCATATCCTCTTCTATGATCAAATCTTCAATTTCTATATCTTCACTCTGAGAAACTATATCCGTTCGTCTGGGATCAGCAAATTTATCCTTTATTTCTTCCAATTCTTTTTTAATTAAAGCTTCCTGTTTTTTTTCTGATAAAAGTATTGACGTCAAATACTCAATCTTTTTAAGTAGCTCCAAATATTCCGCTTCAATCTTTTTTCTCTCTAACGAACATAATCTTTGCAGCTGCATTTCTAAAATTGCCTGTGCCTGAATTTGGGAAAGTTTAAATTTCTTAACAAGTGAAACTTTTGCTTCTTGAGGCGTTTTAGATTTTTTTATTATTTCGATAACCTGATCTAAATAATTTAAAGCAATTTTCACCCCTTCCAAAATATGAGCTCTGCTTTCAGCCTTATTTAACTCAAACTTAGTTCTGCGGACTATTACTTCTTTTCTAAAATTTATATGCTGATAACATAGTTCTTTAAGATTTAAAATTTGAGGTTTTCGGTTTACTAAAGTAAGCATAATCGCCCCAAAGGTGGTCTCCATACTTGTATGCTTAAATAACCTATTCAAGACAATTTCAGAATGCGAATCACGTTTAAGCTCAATAACAATTCTTATACCTCCCTTATCAGATTCATCTCTTAAATCCGAAACTCCTTCCACTCTTTTTTCATTAATTAATCTGGCGATTTGCTCAATCAGTGTTGTTTTATTTAATTGATACGGAATCTCAGTAATAATAATTTGGTCTTTATTTTTTTTATGTTCTATAGTTGCCCTTGCCCTTACTTTTATCTTCCCCCGACCTTCTTTATACATTCTATAAATTTCCGATCTCCCGCAAATAATACCACCGGTCGGAAAATCAGGCCCTTTAATAAATTGATGAAGATCTTGTATTGAAGACTTCGGGTTATCTATTAAGTGAGTTATAGCATCGCAAACTTCCCCTAAATTATGCGAAGGCATATTCGTTGCCATGCCCACAGCTATACCGCTTGCGCCATTCAGAAGCATATTGGGTAATATGGAAGGTAAAACTTCCGGTTCATTTAAAGAATTATCAAAATTAGGGAAAAATTTAACTGTTTTTTTCTCAATATCCTGCAGTATATAATCAGATACCCTTGACATTCTGGCTTCCGAATATCTCATTGCTGCCGGAGGATCTCCGTCTATAGACCCGAAATTACCCTGGCCGTTTATTAAAGGATATCTTAAGGCAAAATCTTGCGCCATTCTTACTAAAGCTTCATAAACCGCGCTATCACCGTGAGGATGATATTTACCTAAAGTTTCTCCGACTATTCTGGCACATTTTTTATGAGGCAAATTATACCTCAGATGTAGTTCATGCATAGCAAAAAGAATTCTTCTTTGAACCGGTTTAAGCCCATCTCTCACATCAGGTAGAGCTCTCCCAACTATTACGCTCATAGCGTAAGAAAGATAGGAAACTTTCATTTCGTCTTCTAAATATTTTAAAACTATTTTTTCTTGGCCTTTTTCTATCATTTATTTATTTTTCACCTTTCATTATAAATACAAATTACACGTCTAAATTTCTTACTTCATGGGAATACTTCTTAATAAATTCCCGTCTAGGCTCAGCTTTATCTCCCATTAAAATAGTAAAAATCCTATCCGCTTCTACTGTGTCCTCTAAAGTAACTTTAACCAGAGTTCTTTTTTCAGGATCCATAGTGCTTTCCCATAATTGCGGAGGGTTCATCTCGCCCAGCCCTTTATACCTCTGAATATTCATTCCCTTAGTTGCCACAGTTCTAACCCCTTTCAAAACATTTCTTAAATTATTACACTTAATTTCTTCTTTTGTATCTTCATTGGTTAACAAAAATAGATCTTTTTCCTGATCTAAATAATTTTTTACAGAAACACCAATTTGCAATAACCCTTCATTTATCTTACGTATTTGATGTGCTTCATGAATCTCAATATGCCCTAATTCTTCTATTTCACCATAAGTGGCAAGTTCTTCTTCGTGTAAGACAAAGACCGGTTTTTGATTAATTGATATTTTATGCGCGGGATATAATTTTTTCTTTTCATCAATTGTTTCTATATATTTTTTAAAAGGAATTCCTTTACGCTCAAAATATAATTCCAATTGTTCCAATACTATCAATTCATGTGTGATTCTTTCAAACTCATCACTGGTAAAAATTTTTTTTTGGGGCCCAGTCGTTGATAATTCAGCAGATTTTGTCCCTAACGATAAAATAATATCATTCATTCCTTTTTCAGTATGAACATACTCTTCCCAAGACTTCTTTTTAATTCGGTATAAAGGCGGTTGAGCAATATATATTCTTCCCTCTTCTAATAATTGAGTCATATGTCTATAGAAAAGAGTTAAAATTAGAGTTCGTATATGGGAACCATCAACATCAGCATCAGCCATAATTATTATTTTATGATATCTTAATTTTGAAATATCAAAATCAGCACCCACTCCGGTTCCTAAAGCTGAAATAATAACTCTCACTTCCTGACTACTTAAGACCCTATCTAAACGCGCTTTTTCTACATTAAGAATTTTACCTTTTATCGGCAGGATTGCCTGAAATTTTCTATCCCGAGCTTGTTTCGCTGACCCGCCGGCAGATTCTCCTTCAACAATGTAAACTTCACAAAACTCCGGATTTTTTTCCGAACAGTCTGCAAGTTTACCAGGTAAATTAGCACCATCTAAAGCGCCTTTCCTCCTAGTTAAATCCCTTGCTTTACGCGCCGCGTCTCTGGCTCTAGCTGACAAAACTGCTTTTTGAACAATTTTATTAGCTACTGAAGGATTTTCTTCAAAAAAAGTACTCAACGCTTCAAAAGCAATAGAACTCACTAAACCATCAACCTCGGAATTCCCAAGTTTTGTTTTTGTTTGTCCTTCAAATTGAGGATCCGGTATTTTCACACTTATCACACAGCAAATCCCTTCCCTAGCGTCATCTCCCGAAAAATTATTTTCATTTTTTAAAAGTTTTTTATTTCGGGCATATTGATTTAAAGCCCTGGTAAGAGCTGTTTTAAATCCGCTCAGATGAGTACCTCCCTCTATTGTATTTATATTATTAGCGAAAGAATAAATACTTTCTTTATATCCGTCATTATATTGCAGCGCTCCTTCAACAACTATATTATTTTTTTCTTTCTGAAAATAAATTATCTTCTTATGTATCGCGTCTTTATTTCTATTTAGATATTCAACAAAAGAAACAATACCTCCTTTGAACTTAAAATTAACCTCTTTTTCCTGCTGTTCATCATTAAGTATTATTTCAATATTTTTATTTAAAAACGCTAACTCTCTTAACCTTTGAGCAAGGGTATCAAATGAAATATTTGTAACAGAAAAAATCTCCTCATCAGGTTTAAAAGTAATCTTAGTTCCTGTAGTCTTGGCTTTACCTATTACTTTCAATTTAGTTTTAGTTTTACCTCTTTCGAAACTCTGGTGATAAACCTGATTATCTCTTTTAACTTCAACTTCAAGCCATTCACTTAAAGCATTAACACAACTAACACCGACTCCGTGCAACCCTCCGCTAACTTTATAAGCCTGATGGTCAAATTTACCTCCAGCATGTAATGTTGTGAGTACAACCTCTAATGCCGGTTTATTTAATTTTTTATGAATATCCACCGGTATACCTCTACCATTATCTTCAACGGACATACTCCCGTCGGAATTTATACTAATTTTAATTTTATTACAATATCCCGCGGATGCCTCATCTATAGAATTATCAACAACTTCATAAACTAAGTGGTGTAATCCCCTTTGAGTTGTATCACCTATATACATAGCGGGCCGTTTTCGGACAGCTTCTATTCCTCCTAATACTTGAATTGTTTTCGCGTCATATTTTTCTTTCATTTTCTATCCTATTTCTATTTTGATATTATTTATTTCCGGTATTTTTTTATTTATTTCATCTAATATTTTTTTTTTTTCTAAATTAAAATTATATACAAAAATTGATGAATCTGAAACAAAAAAAACACCTCCTTTTATTATTTTCTTTATTCGTATATGTTTTTTGGTTTCAGGATTTAATGTTTTATTTACAATTCTTTCTATTTTACTAATACGGTTAACCTCATTTTTTGCTTTATTAAGGAATTCATCTAAAAGTGTTTTTATATGAGTCGCCATAAATTTTATATTTTCATTGGAAGAAGTAAATAAATATACCCTTCCTTTCTAATGGTGGTAGGTTTATCCGTAGATAAAAAATCTATAAAAACAACATCATCTTCTAAATTTTTTAACGCATCAATCAAATAATTAGGATTAAACCCTATAATTAAAGATCCTCCTTTATATTTACAATTAACAGACTCTTTCACCTCTCCTAATTGAGGTGTATTTTTATAAATAATAAAGGTGTCTTTTTTAAGTTCTATCTTAATGCCTTGATGTTCCGGTGTTGATAGTAAATTCGCTCTTCTTAAAGCGTAAAGAAATTCTTTCCGGTTTATTTCTAATTTATCTTTTACTTTTTCAGGTATATATTGAGCATAATTAGGAAATTCTCCCTCTATCGGACGTGCTATAAATTGTGTATCTTTAAAATCGAATCCTACTTTATTTTTTTCAATAAACAAAAAAAATTCTTTTTCTCTTTCTTTAATTAATTTATATAATTCATTAACTGCTTTTATTGGAAGAATAAAGGTAATTTTCGTTTCTATTTCAGGTTGTGTTTCCGGGAGATTTTTTTGAATAAAAGATAATCTTTTACCATCTGTAGC
>JAUVUO010000128.1 GCA_030601015.1 Candidatus Omnitrophota bacterium
GTTGAAAATATTTTTTCATAATCTCCTATTGGTAGATACTGAGCATGGCCTTTTTCGCCTTCAACTATTTCCGGCCCTAAAAAATCCCAATAAAAAGGTAAAAAATAATATTTAAAAAGTTTTTTAATATCAATTTTCTGTTCTTTCGGATTGATAAGTTCACCTTTCCCGCCATCCTGATTTTTTAAAATTTTCGAAATTATCTCTACTCTATTTTTTTCCTCACCTAAAATTAAAAGGCGTCCATAATCACGAACAACTTTATCCGCGTCTATCTTGCCATCACTTTTCACATACTCATATATTTTAAGAAGTACCAACACACCTTCCTCATCCCACAATCTCTTTTTATTAAGATAATTATATATTCTCGTTAAATGCTCTATCCTTAAATTTAAATCAATAAAATTAAACCCCTCATTATAAAAGCCTTTACTTTTAACAATGCCAAACCTCTTTAACATCCGGCCGTCAAAAGTAGCCCAATTTATATTTTCTACACTCTCAAGTTCTTGAGCTATAAGCGCTTTCAATTCATTATCAACCCCTTTTCCCCCATCAAAAGCAGTAGTGCCTGCCATAAAAGACACCCTGCTTTTATTTGCTTTAGTCTCACCCAAATCTTTAGTTAACAAATTGTGAAACAATATTATAAACATCGTAGGTAGGGCTCTTATGAATAAATTGGCCTGCCAAATCCATAACTCTTTCTGATAAAACCTGGTTGATAATCTGCCACCCATTTCTATTATGTGTCTTAACAAGCTTGTTGTCATATATACAATAGAGATGGATTCTGCCGTCTTCGTCGCGACAGGAGAGGTAAATAATTTTCTCTGCTTTTGATACCAAGATATGGTTAACTGTAAGGTTGTTTGATACCATTTTGCTCCTCCTTTTTTATTATTACTAATATTTACAAAAATTTTATATTTTTTTTGCTTAAATAAAGAAATGTTCTGGCTTAAATTGCTAATTGAGGGTAAAATATTATAAATTTCATAAGTCCTTGAAGTTGATTTAGATAGTAGAAACTTGATAATAAAGTTTTGAATGATTTTAACCCGGCGGATAAACACGTTAGAGACCTTACCGTGGCTGGTGGCACTAACTTCCGCCGGGCCCTTTCTAAAATAGAAAACTCCCTTATTAAATATAGAGATTTTCTCATTTTTTATATTGGTAATAAATATTGCGGATATATATGCTGCTGAGGCAGAGAGGAAATAATATATTTCCTCTCTGTACCCATTTTGATACACAAAGAATACTGAAGATAATATTAATGTAAATATTGCCGCATTAGTATAACCTGTTAATAAACAATCAACTTTTCTATCAGACTTACCGTTAATTTTTAATATTATCGCCGCATAACCTGCGATAATATTTCTTAATCTTATCTCTGATGAATGACTGTGTCGATTCAGTAAGTTCAAGCCACTGATTTCCGGAATACCCTTGAACTTTTTGATTTTTAAGCAAGAAATTAAATTTTGTATATGTTCCGTTAACTTTTGTGTAAAACAAATAACCGCCTCTATAACGTAAAACTTGTTCAACTTCCAATCTATCAAGTAATTCTTTAACCATTTTCTTTCCCCCCCTATATTATTATGAATGAAAACATTATTGCTAATTATATTCATCATAATAAGTCTAGGCGGTGAAGTTTCAAGCCTTGCTAACCATTCTTCCAATTTATTTTTATAAAAATTTCTATCAAATATTACATCTAAATTTGCAATTAATTTCTTTTCTGAATTTTTAAGATTATTGATTCCTTTTAATGGTAACTCCAGTAACCTACTATTAACTCTTTTAAAATTACTTATTCCTAATAACAAAATAGTAACTAAATTAACCGGCAACCCAACGGGTATACTCTTCTTAGTATTTTCATTATCTGTTTCTTCCTTTCTCCTATCTTCCGGCCTCTGACTTCTAACAACTAATATCTCCCCAAAATGGTTTCTGTCTCCACTGTCATTGTTTTCTTTCCTGGCTATCAGCTCTGAGCCTTGCCTACCGGCAGGCAGGCTATCCGCTATCAGCCTCTTCCCGACTCCGCCATCGTTAGAATCAACTCTTTTTAACTCTTCTTCAACTACTTTTCTACCCACGTCAAATTCTTGACTATTATCAATTGACAATTGTCTATTGACTCTTAATTCTTCTCTCCTGCCACCATCAAATCTTAATTTTTCACTTTCACTAAAAAATTCAATACATTTCTTCTTCTCTGGTGAATCAATATATAATGATATCTCTACCTCGCCCAATGCCCCCTGGCTAAAACATCCCAGAGGGGCACCGATAATAACCGCAGATTCTTTCTTAGGCAACAACTCTAACGCTTCTAAATATCTCTTTATATACTCATGACCCTCTCTAAAAATAAAAGTCTCTACATTTGATACATTTATAATAGATATTTTTTTATCTTGTTGTTTTAAAAATCCTGCAACATTTATCAATGCTTCTTTAGATAAATCACCGGTAAGCCCTTTGATTCTTCCCTCATTCCACATCTTTTTAACCATTTGAAAATTTTTCTCCGTAGCTATCCACCCGCTATATTTACCGGTTACATCTATTTTATCCATTTTGTCTAATAAGCCATAATAATTAAACCCTTTAATCGGATATTCAAAGCTATATTTAAACCAGAATTCTTTTGCTTCCTCTATAATCTCAGGATTAATAAAGCCCTTTACCTCATTCCATGTTTGCCACCCCATTTTCACGCTAGAGCTTCTTTCTCTAAAAAATTCTCTAATTTCAGAAAAAGGTTTATTGTTTAGTCTCTCAATATCTGTTTTTCCAACAGGGGTACTCGAAAGTAAAGAAATATATTCAATCCGATTTTTTGCTTTTGTAAGTAACGCCCCCTGAATAGGAATAAAAATTTCCGTAATCCAAGGATTTATGTCAACTATAATACCTAATTCTGCTCCCGATACAGACATGTAAGTGAAATTTATATCTCCCGTTCCAATACCTACATAAACCCCTCGTTTATTATCAATATCCTTCAAAATGTTAACAAAATTGGGATCCGTAGTAGCAAAGAAAATTATAGTATCTTTGTATCTATCAAACCTATCCTGAGTTTTATTTTTAGAATGAATATCTAAGAAATTGTAGTAATCGGAGAAAACATTTTCCTCATTGCCGCCGTCTGCGTCTATATCATTAAGCCTTTTCTTTTTTTCCTTATAAATAAATAATGCTAAAGCAACCAAAAAAGATTTTGAATACAAATCAAACTCACTCTTTTCAATCCCGGGCGAATCATTCTTTTCATCAATTATTAGTGGTACCACATCTAAATCAAAATAAGCTCCATTTATCAAGCCATCCGGATAGAAAAAAAGATCTTTATAAATAATTACAATTCTTCCCAAAGTTGTAGGAGAAAAATCATCCTGCTGCGGCTCAATAAACAACCAATTATCACGATCATTTTCCAACAAATATAACAAACTATTAATATCCTTATCTCCCAAGTACACAGCATTAAACGCATGCCCTGAATTTTCGCCATTCTCCGGAGTTGCCGCATAATAAAGAGGAATGCCGTATCCCTTACCTTGTGAAGGAACGATATAACCCGAACCATATTCGCTAAACGCTTCTTTATCAATAAAATGTTCCTCATCATATCCATTAAAATTCATTAGCATCTGAGTGGCGTACTGAACACACACCCATTTCCGTTCTTCGAGAATATAACCCCTCCGTTCAGTGTGATCTCCTTTTAAAACTAATTCAATATAAGATATCCTCTCTTCCCTACCGGCAAGGTTATCCCACCAGCCTGATTCTGACGGTATGCCTGTATTTAAAATTACTGTCATTTCTAATTTTGAAATATTTTTATCTTTAAGAAATAACCCTTCGGGAGCTTCATCAAATATATAATTTTTAAAAAATTCATCATTAGAATATTTTTCGCCAATATAATAAAGAGCAAGAGCTCGAGTTATAGAATAATTATTATTCAAAGCAACATCTTCCAACTCTTCTTTCATTAAATATCTAAAATTTATAATATCTAAATTAGGATCAATATCTTCATCATTTAACGAATAATCTAGCTTTTGAATTATTTCTACGCCCTGTTTCTGCAGTCTAATATCTTCACTATCTAAAACATTCTTCACTACAGGAATAAAAGCGAAATATCCTTTTGATGCTAATGAATATACCGCATCCCTTTGAGCTTTAGGTTCTTCATTTACTACCGCTTTTATCAACGGCTCAATTATAAAAGGGTTTTCTATAGATTCAGCAGCAAAATAAGCTTTCTTCCTTATGGCAAAATCTTTGGAACATAGTCCCTCTATTGTTAACCCTATAGCAGAATCGTCATTAAGTAATGCTAATATATAAGCTAATTCTATTCTAATATTAGGGTTTTCATGCTGTAAAGAATCTATCAAAGGCTGCTTTGTTGTTTTACCAATATCAATTAATGTTTCTTTTGCCGCCCAACTCACTATAAGATTTTCATCCGCTAAGGCTTCTACTATTGCTTTTACCGCGTAATCTCCGCCTATTTCACCTAATACGAATACAGCTTCCCTCCTTATAGCCGGATCTTCATGCTGTAAGGCGTCTATTAACGATTCAACTGCCGAATCACCAATTGCCACAAGATCATTAGCTGCTTTCAAACGAATATCTTTATCATTCTTATTGCTTAAATTATTAATAAGATTATCTATCTCTTTATCGGAAATTTCAAAAGCACCTGACTCCTCATCAAAACCTGTTATCGTCTTAAATAAATCTTCCAGCATTTCACTTAAAGGATCATTCATTAGACTCAACCCA
>JAUVUO010000059.1 GCA_030601015.1 Candidatus Omnitrophota bacterium
ATAAAAAAATATTTAATTTATTAGAAGAGTTTCTTTCTCATTATTTATTTGTGGAAAATAGGGATGGTTGGTTCCCAAAAAATGATATTAAGAGTCTAATGAGATCTTTTTTTAATTTAAGTAATAAATTTGGTAAAGAGTTTGAAGCTGTTGAAGGAAAGACTAGTGATATTATTAAGATGAAACGAAATATTTATAATAAGGTTATTGAGTTATCTAAAAGCTTTCCTGAAGGCATTAATAAAACCGCGCAGAATTCGATTGTGAAATTTATTGAGAAGAATAATAGTATTTTTGAAATAAGTAATTTGCCGACAAAATTTTATCAATCTTTCGTCCCGATGAATAAAAACAAATATTGTTCCGACGAGTTTGAGGAAAATTGGTTAAATGTTCACGATGAGATAAAAGAACTTATAGAGATAGATTCAATTATGGCCTATAGCCCCTACATAAAGTTATTTAATAGATTAATTTGTTTTTTTCAGTATGTTTCAAAGTCTTTAGATGTAGTTTTTTTAGATGAGCTTAATCGTAAGGCAAGTTCTTTGTTCAATGAGGATATGACAAGCGTTGTTGAGATATATTATCGTTTATCAACTCGGTTCAAACATTATCTTATTGATGAATTTCAGGATACCAGCGGCCTTCAGTGGAATAATTTGAAAATGATGGTTGAAGATGCTTTATCCTGCGGGGGGTCTCTTTTTTATGTAGGTGATCGAAAACAAGCTATATACCGATTTAGAGGCGGTGATTCCGGACTTTTTCATGAAATTAAAAATTATTTTGAGCATTTTAAAGTTGAATCGGTATATTTAAAAAATAATTGGCGCAGTCATAAAGAGATAGTTGGATTTAATAACAATATTTTTTCGAGAGAAAATTTGATTAGATTTATTGATGAGTCAGCAATAAGATTTGAATTAGATAACGATTCTGATTATGTTGGCCAAATTTTGAATACCTTTACGGATACCGAACAGACTTTTAACCCAGAAAATGATTGCGGATATGTATGTATAGAAAAAATTAATGAGAAAAATCAAGAAGAAAGAGATGATATTATGAAACCTAAGATATTAGAACTGATTCAGGAGTTAATTAAACGTTTTAGGTATACAGATATAACTATACTTGCCCGCAATAACAGAGAGGTTGAGCTGATTACATCCTGGCTCATTGAAGCTGATTATCCTGTTGAGTCTGAAAAAACTTTAAATGTTTTAAATAATCCTTTAATTAAGGAAATAATATCTTTTTTAAAGTTTTTGAATTCTCCAATAGATGATTTAAGTTTTGGGTCTTTTATTATAGGAGAAATTTTTAGTTCTGCGGTTGGAATTCCTCAAGTTGAAATAAGAAAATTCATCTTTGATTTGCGTAAAGAAAACAGGGTGGGGGGGGGCATTCCTTTATATCGTTTATTTCGTCAAAAGTATGAAGATATATGGAACAAATATTTTAATATTTATTTTAAAAATGTAGGAATTTTATCTAATTATGAAATGTTAACATCGATTTATAGCGCGTTTAGAATTAGTGAGAATTTTATTGAAAATCAAGCTTTTTTTATGAAATTTTTAGAGTTGTTAAAAATTAAAGAGGATGAATATATAAGTTTGAGGGATTTCCTGGAGTATCTTAAAGCACCTTTAGATAATGAGCTTTATGTTAATGTAACAATGTCTGATTCTATAAAAATATTTACAATTCATAAAGCAAAGGGGTTAGAATTTCCTGTAGTTATTATTCCGTTTTTGTGTATGAATATTAATACTGAGACCGGGGGGAAGGGTACAAGTTCATATGTGGTTCATGGGGAAGGCCAAAAAATAAATCTTTTTCGTATTACAAAAAAACATAGACAATATTCATCGGATTTAGAAAAGATTTATGTTGAGAGTTATAAACAAGCTTGTATTGATGAGTTGAACAATATTTATGTAGCTTTGACTAGGGCTAAATTTGAACTTTATATTTTTATTCCTAAAAAGAGCGGATCCTCGAATAATAAAGCTTTTTATATTGTTCCTGAAGGAGTAACCGAATGCGGGAAAAAAAAGGCATATGATATAAAAAATAAGAAAGACCCACAGAATATTATAAAATTTAATTTTTCTCAATACAAAGACTGGATAGAGACATTCAGAAGTGAATTTGGGGATCTGTCCCGGGTAAAGAATTACGATAAAATATTAGAAGGTAATTTATATCATTCTGTTCTAGCTAAGATGGGTAATTGTAATAATAAAAACATTGAAGAACTTATTAAAACCGTTTCGGATCAGATGTATCTTGCTTATCCGATGGTTGAAAATATGACTTATTATATGAAAAATATAAAAAAAATATTAAATAATAAAATATTGAAAGATTTTTTTTATGTTTCTGACGGATATGTTGAATGTGAAAAAGAATTTGTTAATTTTTATGGAGATTTGAAGAGAATAGACCGGGTAATTACAAAAGATAAGCAAATAATAATAATTGATTATAAAATATCGAAAGAAAATCAAAATGAACATAAACAGCAAGTAAGAGAGTATATAAATATAGTAGAAAGTATTTATCCTGAAAAACGTGTTAAAGGGTTTTTATTATATTTAGATGAATGTAGTGTTCTGGAAGTTTTAAATTAAAAATAGATTGCGAATAGCGGGATTGCTGCGAAACGCGGCAGCCCCTTTTTAATCGTTTAAATCAGACGCCGGGGTTATTATGAAACAGCGATATAGCAAGGAAAGTATAGGTTTTCAGCCGGATAATTAGTAAGAGTATATGGATATAAATAATATGAAAAAAATAATAACTTATAATTTTAATGAGAATTTTATAGGTTGTCTTTCTGATTTCATAATAAAGGAACTTTCGAATAATAATCATGATTTCAGCAGGATATTATGTGTCTTTGGGGGCAAACGCCCGGGATTGTTTTTAAGGAGAGAACTGTCTAGAAGGATTAAAAAGTGTTTTATACCGCCTCAAATTTTTACCATGCAGGAGTTTGTAAATTTTATTATTTCAAACGACAAATATTTTTCAGATATAGATAATTTAGATTTATGTTTTTTAATCTATAATACGGCAAGAAAATTAATTCCTGATTTTATAAAAGGTAGAGATTCTTTCGCGAGTTTTCTTCCCTGGGCCAGGGAAATAGTTTCTTTTATTAATCAGCTTGATCAGGAAGATATTAATAATGATAATCTGCTTCATATTGAAAAAAGTGCTTCAATTGGATATGAAATTCCTTCAAGTATTAATAGATTGTTAGAATACATTATATCTTTAAGAATCTCTTATCATAAGGCTTTAGAAGAAAAAGGCACATATTCTTTAGGTATGAAATATTTAAAGGCTTCAGATATTGTAAAGAATAAAGATTTTGAAGAATTTGATGCTATACTTTTTTGCAATTTTTTTTATCTTCAAAAGACCGAACAAAAAATTATAAAATCTGTTTATAATACAGGGAAAGGGTATTGTTTATTTCAGGGGTCAGAAGATGAGTGGCCTGTGTTAAAGGATAACTCTTTGAAATTGGAATGTATAATTAAACCTTATAGAACGGATAAAGGTAGTGGTGATTTTTTTCTTTATCAGGGATTCGATATACATTCTCAAGTATGCTTAGTTCATAAAATATTAAACGATAAGATTAAGAAAAACGATAATACAGTTATAATCGTTCCCCGGCCGGAAACTTTGATACCGCTTCTTACGGAATTATCATCAAGCCAAGAAGAATTAAATGTGTCGATGGGATATCCTTTTAAAAGAACAGCTATATTCTCGCTGTATGAATCTTTGCGTAAGGCCCAGGAGAGCAAAAAGGATGGGAAGTATTACGCGAAAGATTATTTAAACCTTTGGATGCATCCCTTTGTTAAAAATTGTCAATTAGGTATAGATTTAGTTATTATTAGGGTAATAGCTCATAAGATAGAAGATATCCTTAAAGGTAGGGAAGATAGTTCCATTGGTGGTAGTATTTTTATAAGTTTAACTGAGATTGAGGATGAAAAAAAAATATATCAGTTAAGTTCAGATACTCTCCAAAATATTAATATTAATATAACTTTAGAAGAGTATACCAAAGTTATTAAAGAAATTCATAGAATATTTTTTATTACTTGGGAAGAATTAGTTGATTTTTACGGATTATCGGAATCTCTTATCATGATGATGAATATTTTAAGTAAACAGACGATGGTATTAAAATCTCCTTTAAACCTAAAGGCTATCGATAAAATATATGGAATAATAGAAGCCTTTAAAGAATGTGCTTTTAAAAATGAGAAATTTAATAGTAATGATATTTGGGATATTTTTATTAAACGTTTGGAAGGAGAGAAAATTTCATTTATTGGTTCACCGTTGAAAGGAATTCAGGTTTTAGGGCCTCTTGAGACCCGTTCACTTAATTTCGAAAATGTTATTATTATGGATATGAACGAAGGGGTGATGCCGAAACTTAAAATTCTTGAACCATTAATCCCGCGTGAAGTTATGCTGAATTTAGGATTAAATCGTTTAGAAAAGGAGGAAGAGATACAGCGGTATCAATTTAGGCGTTTGATTGATTCCGTAAAAAATGTCTATTTTATATATGAAGAAAATCAGGAGAAAGAGAAAAGCCGTTTTATTGAGGAATTATTATGGGATAGACAAAAAAGGTTAAAAAAGTTAAATGTTGTCAGTATGCCCAAAGCTTCTTTTTCATTTAAGGTGATGACGGATGATTTAAATATCGATAAGACAGTTGATATGATTGAATTTTTAAAGAAATCTAAATATTCCGCGACAAGAATCAGCACATATATCAGGTGTCCTTTACAATTTTATTTTCAGTATGTCTTGGGGTTTAAGGAGAGAGATGATTTATTAGAAGAACCCAATGCGTCACATATTGGGATATTTATACATGAGCTTTTAGAAGATACATTTAAGAAATTTATAGGAAAAAAACCGAATATAGATGAAAATTTTAAAAAATATTTTTTTCAATTAATGGATGAAAAGTTTGAACAAACATTAGCTCGAAGAATGAGATCAGACGCGTTTCTTTTAAAAAAGATTATGGTTAAAAGGCTTGAGAAGTTCCTTATAAATGAAATCAATCGTAATGTTACAAAATTAATTTGTTTGGAAGATAGAGCTGATGGAATTATGAAATTAAAAGATAAGGAAGTGAAATTCACCTATACGGTAGATAGAATCGACCAGTTTGGGGATAAAAGTATTAGAATTATTGATTATAAGACCGGAGGCAGCAATATTTCTCCTAAAAATTTAAAGTCACTGGTAAAAATGGAAATGAATATTCCGTCGATTAAAGATAATATTAGGTCTTTTCAATTACCGATTTATTACTATTTTGTTGCAAAAGATTATCCCGGATTTGATGTAAACGCGGAGTTATATAATATAAGGTCATTAGAAATTGCTCCTTTTATTTTCGGTATGGATTCTTCTCAGAAAGAAGAGGTTATGTCTATATGTATGAAAGCTCTTGATGTGGTGTTTTCTGAATTATTCGATATTAATACAAGTTTTAAGCCTGTAAAGCAGGATAGGCATTGTGCTATTTGTCCTTTTATATTACTTTGCCGGTAAAATATTTAGTGACTATTATAAATCCCGGGAATAAATTAGTTTTTGTAAGGGGAGACTTTTATTTTTAACTAAACGCTCTGTATTTATTACAGGTAGGTAGGTAAGAATTAACTAATTATTTTTGACAATACTAGGAATGACAAATCAGTTGTGAGGTAAGGGGTTCAAAAACGTTGGGATAATAAAAAAAGGCAAGCAAATTTTAATCGCTTACCTTTTTTTTATTAATTTTTTAAATTGAAATTTAAAAAATTATCTAAAATCGTTTCTTGGTTTCATCTTCTTTGCTTTACTTACACGAAGTTTTCGGCCATTAACTTCATAATCATTTAGCACATCTATAGCTTGCTGAGCTTGCTCAGCTGTTTCAAATTCCGCGAATCCGAAACCTTTTGATCTCCCTGAGAATTTATCTGTGATTATTTTAATTTCATTAACAGCTATTTGTTTTTCGTCAAAGCTTTTTTGCAGGTCTTGTTCGGTTAATCCAAATTCTAAATTTCCCAGATAAACTTTTTTCTCGTCTTCCATTATCATTCTCTCCTTAATTCATAAATATTCAACAAAATACTAGGAAAATTAACGTTTTTTCCGTTTTTCCCTCCTTTTTTGGGACGGTTTTGTATAATATTGCCTTTCTCGAAACTTTTTCACTATCCCTTCTTTTTTACACTGAGATCTAAACCTTCTTAATGCCCTTTCGAAGTCGTCTCTAGTTTCAATTTTTACTTCTGCCATATATCCTCCTCTACGTTTGAATAGTTATACCACATTTTATGATATTTTGAAAGGAAAAAATATTATTTTAAATAAATATTAAATAGAATTATTTTATTAAAAAATAGAATAAAATTAGTATTTATTACTTTATATTATTTTTAAACCGTGATATTATCTTTACGTTATGAGAACCAAAAGAAAACTTAATTTGTGGGATATATTTTGTATATCTACCGGTGCTATGATTTCTTCAGGACTCTTTATCCTCCCTGTTATAGCGTATAAGTATACTGGCCCTTCTATGATAATATCCTATTTAATTGCAGGGGTGTTAATGATACCTTCTGTTTTATCCAAATCAGAGCTGCTGACAGCTATGCCAAAGAGCGGAGGAACGTATTTTTTTATAGAACGCAGTTTTGGCCCTTTTATGGGTATTTTTGGAGGCCTTTCAAATTGGTTTGCAATCGCTTTAAAAAGCTCATTTGCTTTAGTTGGTATTGGGATGTTCTTAGAATATTTTGTCCCTTCGGTAGATTATTTTCAAATAAAACTTGTAGCTGCCTCATTTTGTGTAATTTTTATGTTAATTAACCTTTTTAGTGTTAAAGTGAGTGCCGGATTTCAAAATGTATTGGTAGTTTTTTTGCTTTTTTCTTGTTTTATGTATATCCTTTTTGGGGTAAAGAAAATTAATTTTGATTATTTTTCTCCTTTTATATCAAACGGTATCAAACCTATATTTTCAGTAGCAGGAATGGTATTTATATCTTATGGCGGCCTAACTAAAGTTGCTTCGATATCTGAAGATACAGAAAACCCTTCAAAAGTCATTCCTCTAGGTATGTTTTTATCATTTTTTGTGGTTCAAATAATTTATATTTTATGTGTTTCTATAACAGTAGGTATTTTACCGGCTAAAGAGTTTTTGAGCACACATACACCGTTAACGCAAGGTGCTTTAAGTTTGGAAGGGGTTTGGTTCGGTATAATTATGTCTTTAGCTGCTATGACAGCTTTTATCAGCACGGCTAATGCAGGAATACTTTCTTCTTCAAGGGTACCGTCGGCTATGGGAAAAGACGGCCTTCTTCCTTCTAAATTTTCTTTAGTTTTTAAAAAATCCGGTATACCTTATATGTCAGTAATTTCAACCGGTTTATTTATGTTGGTACTCATTTTATTTTTAGATTTGGAGAATTTAGTAAAGACCGCGTCGACTCTTATGATAATTTTGTTTATGTTTGTTAATCTTTCGGTAATAATAATGAGAGAAAG
>JAUVUO010000042.1 GCA_030601015.1 Candidatus Omnitrophota bacterium
GGACATCTCATATTTTCATTTTTTAAAATATATTTGGTTTTTTAATTTTCTAATCTTTAATTTTGCCTCTTTAATGAATTCTATTGCCATCTTATCAGGATAATCTCCTAAGACCACTACCTCTTTTATCCCGGCGTTTAAAATCATCTTCGCGCATATGGAACAAGGGGTATTGGTCACATAAATGATGCTTTCTTTTGTTGATACCCCATGTAAAGCTGACTGTAAAATTACATTTTGTTCAGCATGGAGGCCCCTGCAAATCTCATGTCTCTGTCCTGAAGGAATATTTAATTTCTGTCTTAAACATCCATTAACATCGCAATGTGTTATTCCTGAAGGCGCACCGTTATATCCCGTTGCAAGTATCCTCTTATCCTTAACCAAAACTGCTCCAACTTTTCTTCTTAAACAAGTTGATCTTTCTGATACCAACAAAGCCGCTTTCATAAAGTATTGGTCCCAATTCGGCCGTATAATTTTTTTTACATGTGTACTTCTATTTTTTTTTACTTTCACAGTTAGTTTTATTTAATCTATATTTTCATATAAAGGATAATCACCGATAAAAGTTATCACTTCTTCTTTAATCTTTTTGAGTTTGTCCGGATTATCTTTATTTTCAATCGCTGAGTCAATAAACTCAACAATTTTTTTAATTCCATCTTCTTTAATTCCTCTTGTTGTTATAGCCGGTGTTCCTATTCTAATACCGCTTGCGATAGCCGGAGATTTAGTGTCAAAAGGGATAAGATTTTTATTTACCGTAATATTAACACTCTCTAAAAGAGCTGAAGCTTGTTTACCGTTAATATTTTTTGACCTCAAATCTACAAGGAAAAGATGTGTGTCTGTACCTCCGCTTACTATTCTATATTTTTTCTCTGCCATAAAATCAGAAAAATAAACCGCGTTTTTAATTACCTGTTTTTGATATTCAACAAAATCATTTTCTAAGGCTAAACCAAAAGCAACAGCTTTAGCTGCTATCACATGCATTAAAGGGCCTCCTTGAATACCGGGAAATACGGAGGTATTAATTTTTTTACCGAACTTCTCTTTTGCTAAAACAAATCCTCCTCTCGGGCCTCGTAATGTTTTATGTGTAGTTGAAGTAACAAATTCAGCATATTCACAAGGATTAGGATATAATTTTGCAGCTACCAAACCGGCAAAATGAGCCATATCTACTAAAAGATAAGCTCCAACCTTATCGGCGATTTCTCTAAATTTTTTAAAATCAATTATCCTGGGATACGCGCTGGCACCGGCAATTATCATTTTAGGTTTATTTTCTATTGCCAGCTGCTCTATTTCACTATAATCCAAACTTTCAGTATTCTTGTTTACTTTGTATGCAATTATATTATAAAATTTACCGCTAAAATTTAAAGGATGGCCGTGTGAAAGATGGCCTCCGCAAGCCAAATCCATAGCTAAAATTGTATCACCCGCGGACAAAACAGCCATCATAACCGCCATATTGGCCTGTGTTCCTGAATGAGGCTGAACATTAGCATATTCTGCTCCAAAAAGTTTTTTTACCCGTTCAAGCGCTAATTCTTCTGCTGTATCTACATATTCACAGCCTCCGTACCATCTGGCTTTAGGATATCCTTCGGCATATTTATTGGTTAACGGCGAACCTTGAGCTTCAAAAACTGAAGTTGATGTAAAATTCTCACTTGCAATTAACTCTAAATGTTCTCTTTGCCTCTTAAGTTCATTCATTATGCTACCGTAAATTTGCGGATCTTGCAGCTTCAAATCTTCAAACATTTTCCCTCTCCTCAATTTCTCTTATTTTTCTGACTCTTCTCAAATGTCTTCCGCCTTCAAATTCTTCTTTTAACCATCGGGAAACAATTTTTTTCATATAATCGGCTTTAAACAAATATGAAGGCAAAACCAAAGCATTACTATTATTATGCCGTCTGGACATATACGCGCTTTTCAAATTATACGCTAAGGCGGCTCTTATCCCTTTAACTTTATTAGCAGCCATACAGCTTCCTTCTCCTGTATAACAAATGATAATAGCTCTATCAGCCTTCTTATCTCTAACAGACTTTGATGCCATATAAGTATAATCCGGATAATCGCAAGGTTCTGTTGAATGTGTTCCGTAATCAACAACTGTATAACCTTTCTCTTCTAAATATTTAATTAAGATATTTTTTAATTTAAATCCCCTATGGTCACATGCCAGTGCTATTCTCATTTTTCCCCTAAGTATTTATTCGATTATTATTATATATATTCAAAACTTAAATCCACTCTACAAGTTCCAATATAGCTTCTTTAAGGGTAGTATAAACTTTCTCATAAAAACAATGGTCTTTACCTATAGGATCTGGAATATCTTTTTCTATTATCGAAGGTAAAAACTTTTTCAAGTTAAAAACTCTGCCCTCTGTAGTGGGCTCAAATTCTAAAATATATTTACTCTGTCTATCTTCCATGGTAAAGATAAAATCAGAGGATAAAAGTATGTTTCTATCTATTTTTTTAGATACAAATCCTTCAACTTTTATGTCTTCTTTATCTTTTAAAATAGTAATAACATTTGATGCGGCATATAAGCCGGAAAAAGTCGAAATCCCCCTTGATATAATTTCATATCTGCTAGAGGCGTAAGGTTTAACCTGACCCAAATATTTTTTTAACAAATACTCTGCCATTGGTGAACGGCAGCTATTGCCGGTACAAACAAAAAGAATACGTTTTTTAATAAAAGTAAGTGCTAAATCTTTTTCTTTTATATTTCCTTCACGCAAAATCTTAAACGGTTTAAAAGTCAAATCAATAACAGTAGAAGGCTGATTTTTTGAACATTCCCCCCCGTCAACTATCAAATCAATTTTACCATCAAATACTGTTTGTACTTCTTCAGCGGTTACGGAATCTTTTTCGCCGCTTAAATTAGCAGAAGGAAGATAAACCGGAAAGTTCAATTCTTTTAGTATTTCTCTGGTTATAACGTTTGAGGGTATCCTTATTCCCAACTTTTGATTTCCATCAATATAATAAATAATCGTTAAAGGGCCCGGCCAAAAATTTTCCATTATTCTATAACCAAAAGGCGGTAATGTTTGAAAATAATTATTTATCACCTTATCGGCACTAAATAAGGCATAAGAAAAAGGTTTATCTTCCTGCCTATTTTTTACTTCATATAATTTATTTAATACTTCGTTTTTATCAACAAGCCCTCCAAGTCCGTACACAGTTTCTGTAGGTAAAGCAACTATACCTCCGCGGCTAAGCACATCCACTGCCTTTTTAATAAGCATATAATCTATATTTTTTGGATTAATAATAATTTTTTCGGTCATAATCAGCCTTTAAATTTATCTTTTACTTTTTTTAATTTTACCGCGTATTTTTTATTTTTTAAAGAAATAATTTGTAAAGAAAAAATAATCGCGTTTATAAACCCGCTCTTTCCAACACCGGTTGTTGCTAATCCTAACCCTTTAGGAGTGCTGACTATAGATAAAAGCGCATCTAATCCATCAAGAATTCCGCCTTTCAACGCAACGCCTATAACAGGGATATTGACATAAGATGCCACAAATCCCGGCAAAGCAGCTGCCAACCCGGCACAAGCGATCACAACTTCTACTCCTTCTTTCTCTATACCCAAACATAATTTTCTGAGTTTTTCAGGATTTCTATGGGCTGAAATAATTTCTAATTTATATGATATTTTAAATTCTTTTAAAATGTCTAAGCCTAACTTAATTTGATCTACATCGCTCTTACTTCCTAAAATAATTACTATTTTTTCTTCCATTAACTCCTCCTTAAACAAGAATAAGTATTGTCACAAATATCCTCTGTATTTTTATATAATTGCTTGTATTTTTAAAAATTTTTGGTTTTATATTTTAACATCCTAAATAAAATCCCCCTACCCCCTTTTTCTAAGGGGAGAATTGTCTTTTTTAAAGCAGAAAACTTGTTATCCTTTTTCAAAGGAGAACCATTGCCGCTTTTTTTCAAATCGGAAATGGCACTTATAGGTTAACCTGTTGTAATGCTCTATACCCAATATCTTTTCTATAAAACATTTTATCAAATGTTATTACTTTTATTGCTTGATAAACCTTTTCTTGAGCTTCTTTTATATTGGTACCCAGACTTACAACAGTTAACACTCTCCCTCCGGTAGTAACAATTTTATTATCTTCTGATTCGGACTGACTTAAAGCTTTTGTCCCGGCATGAAAAACAAAAACATCTTTTATTTTTTTTATTTGTTCTAATCCAAAAATTTGTTTGTTTTTTTCGTAACTGCCGGGATATCCGCCTGAGGCTAAGACAACACTAATACAAAATCTGTTATCCCACTCTATTGCGGTATTTTCTAAATCACCATTTATAGTGTCTAACATAATCCTCACTAAATCGCTCTTAAATTTTGGTAAAATAGCTTGCGTTTCCGGATCACCAAATCTAACATTATATTCTAAAACATAAGGCTGATTATTTTTTATCATCAACCCGCCGTAAAGTATGCCTTTATAAACTTTTCCTTCTTGACTTAATCCCTCAATAAGAGGTTTAAAGGCTTCTTTTATGATTTGATTAAAACTTTCTTTATTCACTAAAGGCGCAGGAGCATATGCTCCCATCCCCCCGGTATTAGGCCCTTTGTCTCCGTCAAAAGCTCTTTTATGGTCTTGTGATGATACTAAAGGTAAAATAGTTTTTCCGTCAGTAAATATTAAAACCGAAACTTCTTCCCCTTCAATTAAATCCTCTATAATAATTTTTCCCCCCGCGTCACCAAACTGTTTGTCTATTATTATAGAATCTATAGCTTGAAAAGCTTCTTCTTTTGTATCACAAAGAATAACCCCTTTGCCTGCAGCTAATCCATCAGCTTTAATCACTAATGGTAACCCTTTTCGCAAAACGTACTGTTTAGCTTCGTCGGATTCGGTAAAGGTTTCAAAATCAGCGGTGGGAACACCATATTTGAGCATTACTTCCTTGGAATAAATTTTGCTTCCTTCTAATAACGCTAAATCTTTTTTAGGGCCAAAAATTTTCAATCCTTTTTGTTCAAACCTATCTACAATTCCTAATACTAATGGAACTTCAGGGCCAACTACAGTAAGATCTATATTTTCTTTTAAAGCAAATTCCAATAAAGAATCGATATCATCTGCTTGAATGTTTATGTTTTCGGCAATTTTAAAGGTTCCGCCATTACCGGGAGCACAATAAATCTTATCGACTAAAGAAGATTGAAAAATTTTCCATACTAAACAATGTTCTCTCCCTCCTGAACCGACAACTAAAATTTTCACCTTTATTTGTCTCCTTTTTACTTATTTTATTTTATAAAAAAATATTTCTAGGGCAAATTAGACTAACCGCATTTTTTTGTTTGATTTTACTACTTCTCCGATAATATGAGTGTTATAACTTCTATTCAAATGAGCAACTACTTTAGCGGCACTGTTTTTATTCACTACAACTATCATTCCTATTCCCATATTAAAAACGGTATACATTTCTTTTTCTGTAATCCCGCCTTTTTCTCTCATAATCTTAAAAACTGAAGGAACATCCCAGGATTTTTTATTAATCACCATACCTAAACCTTTAGATAAAATTTTTGTGGCTTTACTATAAAAAGCTCCGCCGGTTATATGAGCTATACCTTTAACAGCTGAATATCTATCTTCTTTGGCTAATAATGACATTATTACTTTTACATATATCCTGGTTGGTTCAAGTAACTCTTTAGAATATTTTTTTATATCTCTACTGCTGAATACTTTTCGTACCAAGGAAAACCCGTTAGAATGAAGGCCCGATGATTCTATTCCAATAATGATATCTCCTGATTTTATTTTAGTCCCGTCAATTATTCTAGTTTTATCTACTATACCGACTGAAAAGCCTGCCAAATCATACTCATTTTCCCCATACATACCGGGCATCTCTGCTGTTTCACCGCCTAAAAGAGAACAGTTTGACTGTGTTAACCCGTTTTTTATGCCTTCGGCAACTTTTAATAATACTTTGGGATTTAATTTTCCACAAGCTATATAATCTAAAAAGAATAATGGCTTAGCTCCTAAACAAATGATATCATTAACATTCATAGCGACTAAATCTACACCTATTGTATTATGTATATTGAGGGATTGAGCTAATAATAATTTAGTACCTACCCCATCGGTTGACGATACGACTACCGGATTTTTAATTTTTTTAGTAAAAGGCTGTAAATCAAATAAAGACCCAAAAGCAGCTGCTTTATTTATTTTACTCTGCCCAAAAATATTTTTAACACCTTTAACAAATTCATCAGCTTTGTTTATATTAACACCGGATTTTTTGTAAGTAATATTTTTCATATATTATTAAATTAGCCAAGAAAAATTTTAATATAATTAATTATATTGTACCCCTCCAACAATAAAGGCACAACTTTTCTTTTGGTAAGCCTACCGCTTTAACCATATCTTCAAGCGTTTGGTATTTAAGAGAGGTTGCTCCAATATCTTTTCTTATCCAATCAACCATCTTTTTATATTTAGATGATTTATCATCTATGTACGCGCTAACATCTCTTACTTCTTTTTTTTCAATAGCTCTAATTGCCCGGGTAGAAACAAGTTCTTTCTTTGACCGGGTAGAATAATTATATTTACATGGGAACATTAACGGCGGACAAGCAACTCTGATATGCACTTCTTTCGCGTTATTTTCTTTCAATTTTTGTATAGTATAACTTTTCAATTGGGTTCCTCTGACTATTGAATCTTCGCATAAGACAATTTTATTGTTTTCAATAATTTCTTTTATTGGTATTAACTTCATCTTAGCTACAAAACTTCTTTCAGACTGAGATGAAGGGAAATAACTTCTCCCATATCCGGGTGTGTATTTAACTAAAGGCCTGCGGTATGGAACCTTCTTTTCCAGAGCATAACCAAGAGCATGAGCTATTCCTGAATCCGGGACTCCGCAAACTAAATCCGGATTAATATCATCGTTCTTAGCTAAACACTTGCCGCAACGTTCTCTGACGATTTCCGCGTTTATCCCTTCATAATTTGACGCGGGGAATCCTGTATAAATCCATAGAAACGTACAAATCTTAGAACAGGATCTGCCGTCTTGTTTTTGTTTTAATCCATTCTTATCTATAAATACTATCTCTCCGGGAGCAAGATATTTGACTACTTTAAAATCTAAATTAGGTAAAGCTGTAGTTTCACTAACAATAGCCCAACTGTCATTACGTTTAGCAATGGTTAAAGCTGATATTCCTAATCGGTCTCTAACTGCGTATATCCCCTGTTTATTTAAAATCAAGAACGAAATAGACCCTTTAATCCGGGAAAACATATAATTTATTCCGTCAACAACAGTATCTTTCTGAACAATAAGTTTACTGGCCAATTCACAAATGTTAACTCTTTTATCAGAGATTTCACTAAAAGAATCTCCTTTTTTATAGAGTTCTTCTGCTAACTCTTTCCAATTATTCACCCAACCGTTTGTTACAATACAAAAATCACCAAATTTTGATTTCACATGAATAGGCTGTTCTTCATAATTTATTGTTCCTATTCCCTTATTGCCTTTAAGTGTTTTATATTCTTCAATAAGTTTAGATTTAAACTGACTATTATTTATATTATGGATTCTTCGGGTTAATCCTTTCCCATAAAGAGCTATCCCTCCAAATTGAGTCCCTAAATGAGAATGATAATCCCCAACATAAAAAAGATCTCTCATACAATCTTCTTTCTTTGTTATTACTCCAAAAATACCGCTCATCTTTCTCCTCCCTGCCAAAAATAAACCCTATTATTGACTATAAACACTTATAGATAATAGATATACTGGTTAAAATTCATACTAAATTCGGGCTTATATTCTTATGAAATATCATCATTTAAAATAAGCTACAGAATTTTTAAAAACTTTAATACCGAAAGGGTTTATTTCCTTATTCTTCCAAAACGGAGAATGATGTTTAAAAACAAACCTTTCAGGATGAGGCATCAATCCTAAAATTCGGCCGGTAGAATCTGTGATACCGGCAATATTATTGACAGAACCGTTAGGATTGAAAGGATAACCGGCTAAATTCAGGGATTCATCCACATATCTTAGTGCTACCCGGCCGCTGCCTTCTATTTTATACAAAACATCGCCTTCGGCATAAAACTTTCCTTCCCCATGAGCTACCGGAAAAGTAATAACATCCGGAAAATCCTTTAACCAAACACTTTTAGAATCAACTTTTAAATATACCCACCTTGATTCAAATTTAGCTGAATCATTATAGGTCAAAGTTACTTTCTGTTTGAAATCTAAGTCCGGTAAGATACCTGTCTTAACTAATACCTGAAACCCGTTGCATATTCCTAAGATTAAACCGCCTTTATCAATAAATTTTTTCAACTCATCCCGAAGCCGGCAAATCAACTCTAAAGAAAGTATTTTACCCGCGCCCAAATCATCACCATAACTAAATCCCCCGGGGATACAA
>JAUVUO010000146.1 GCA_030601015.1 Candidatus Omnitrophota bacterium
AACAACTCAAAAATCCATCTATAAGAGATTTGATCCGTGAATATCGGTGCGGTTGAAAAACCACAAATAATCTTTTAGGATTTAATAACTTTGCTGCCTTTAAAACTGCCTTTATTTCTGTTGGATGATGAGCATAATCATCAACAAACGTTACATCTTCATAAATTTCCCTAACTTGAAAACGTCTTTTTGTCCCTTTGAAATATTTTAAGGCTTTATTCACTTTACTCAAGTCTTCTCTGATATATAAAAAAAACGCAAAAACGGCTAAGGTATTAAGACAATTATGTTTTCCTAAAAGAGGTGTCTTTATTTCATCAATAAATTTGCCCTTTATGAATAAATCAAAACAACTATACATACCATCAAAACGAAAATTTTTTCCAACAACTAAATTATGTTCTTCCCATCCAAAGCTAATACCATCTACCTCAGATAAAATACTTTTTAGGCAAGGCTGATCTCCCCACCCAATAACTTTGTGTTTAGTTTGTCTCGCGAATTTTAAAAAACTCTTTTTTAAACCTTCAAAATCTCCATAATAATCTAAATGTTCTTTATCTATATTGGTAATTATAGAGACCCAGGGGTTATAATAAAGAAAACTTCCGTCACTTTCATCTGTTTCGCTAACAAAAATATCATCCCCCCACCATGCACTGCTCGAATAATTAATCGATTGCCCGCCTAAAAAGACTGTAGGATTATGCCCTAACTTAATAAGAAGATGACTTAATAAAGCGGTTGTAGTTGTCTTTCCGTGGCTGCCGGCAATAGCAACCATCTTTTTATCTTCACATAATTCAGCCAATAGTTCTCCTCTATTCAAAATAGTTATACCTCTTTTTTTTGCTTCCATAATTTCTGTATTATCATCTTTTATTGCTGAAGAATAACAAATTGTGTCCACATCCATATCCATATTTTCAGCAGCATGGACTGGGAAAACTTTTATATTCTTTCCCTGAAGCATTTTTACAGCAGCACTATAATTTTGATCGGAACCTGCAACTTCAATCCCCCTTTCCTTAAGAAGAATTGCTATACCGCTCATACCTATGCCTCCGATACCTATAAAATAAATTTTATTTATTTTAGATAGAAATTTTTCCATGCCTTCTCCAAATCATCTAAATCTTTTATACCATAAAATTTTTTCTCCAACGCTTCTTCAAAGCTATATCCTTGCTTAAGAGCCTGCTTCAAATCATAAAACTTTCTGTTTCCATATTTAGTTTTAATAAAATTAACTATTGAATAAGATTCGAGATAAAAAAACCACACATCTTCATTAGGCCAATTCTTTAAAATTTCACCGGTTATATTTGATAAATCAGTTAACTTAATATATTCATTATTCTTTATTTTCTTTTTTAAAAAGAAAAGTGAATTTTTATATTTTTTACTTACATATTTATCTTCAACATAACAAGCTGTTCCTTCGTCAAACCAAAGTGGTAAATGTCCCATACCTACATATTCCCGAAAAATTATATGCGTTAATTCATGAACAAAAATAGCTTCAAACTGCTGATGATTGGGGAAAGTGTAAATTTTTTTATTTATATAATCCACACACGCGCCAGACCAGGAAGGACATTCAAAACGGCTATTATAGTCATTTTTATCCTTAGCAATAAAAATCTTAGCTCGATTCTCCCATGACCAAAAATCTTTCCGGATCAAATTAAATTCCTGAGTAATTATTCTATAATATTTTTCAGCCGTATTTTTTATTTTATTAACATGTGAATACTCTACATCTTTATGATAATTAATAACAAAATGACTGGATCTCATTTGTTTAAAATCTTTATCCTTATCGTAAGCCCCTGGAAAAACTTTACATGGGGAAAAAACACTTAAAAAAACGCTAAAAGCAATCACCTTCTCTAAAATCTTCATAGCATACTCCTAATCTAATTCTACGTAAATTTTCAATCATCGAATCTCTTAAATCTTTATTGCTAATAATTTGTTTTAACGTTTCATTAAAATCATGAAAACAAAATTTGTTTTGCAAATACATATAAGCAGCTTTTCTTTCCGCGAAATAAGACGCGTTTTCTTTTTGATGCCCTCCCCCCCCAGGATGGGGTATCAAAATTGAAGGGATTTCATAAAAAGAAATCTCACCTAACGTTCCCGCGCCCGCACGGCAAACAACTATATCCGCCGCACTATATAAAACACCTATATCATAAAAAAAATCCTTAACAAACTTCCGATTATCTATCGCGTTATAAAATTGTTTAATTTCCAAGTATCCTGTTTCCCCTGTAATATGTATTATTTGGTAATCATTTCGGAATTTTTTAATAAATTCTATAAAAACATCATTGATGAAGGATGACCCTTGACTCCCTCCAAAACAAAAGATTACAGGCTTATTATCAAAATTTAGAATTTTACGTGCTTGTTTTTTATCAATTTTTTGAATATTCCGCCTAAGAGGAATGCCTATAACTTTATTTTTTTTACTCTTACCGGTATAAGAAAATCCTCTTAAAACCTTTTTAACAAAGATTGAAAGTATCTTATTTGCTTTACCAAACTTAAAATTCGGTTCATAAATTTTAGTGTCTATACCTAGTATCGCACTCCATAAAACTAAAAAAAAGCTGTCACGGCCGCCAAATCCTATTACCTCATGAGGCTTTATCTTAAAAATCAAATAGAATGCTTCCAAACAACGCCAAACCAACTCTAAAAACAAATTACGAAACTTAAAACATCTTCCTAAAACATAAAACCCCTCATTATTTATATATTTTTTTAAAGTAGATGAGGTAACAAAAAAATAAACTTTGTTTGACTGTTCACTTAATTTCTTACCTATAGTCAAAGCAGGAAAGACATGTCCTCCGCTTCGTTCACTAGCTATTAATATTCTCATAAACTTTATTTAAAAATACAAATAATTTTTCTAAATACCTTACTTAAATTTTTCTCTAAAAATCAGCAAACGTGTCTCTTTCTTTTATTCTCTTGTTTAGAAGCGTTAAAAAATAATCCCAAAAGAACATAATGAACAACTAAGTTGCTTCCACCATAACTTAAAAATGGCAAAGATAATCCTTTTGTAGGGAAGAGTCCGCAACTAACACCTATATTTAATATTATTTCTAAACCAAAAATTAGTGTTATCCCGCAAAGTATCCCTTTTTTAAAACTATCGGAAGCAGCTTTAGATATTTTAATCATCTTATGCAATATGTATGCAAAAAGAAAAAGAATCCCTAATGCCCCCAATAATCCGAATTCTTCCGCAATAATGGAATAAATAAAATCCGTATGTGCTGCCGGGAGAAAAAAAAGTTTTTGCCTACTCTCTCCAAATCCGACACCAAACAAGCCGCCTGCTCCGTATGCAATTTGCGATTGAACTAATTGAAATCCCGCTCCTTTTGGATCAGCAAACGGATTTAAATACGCGGTTATTCTACGGAATCTATAGGGATATAAAGTAATTAAAAAAAATGACCCGATAATCCCAAAAAACACTACAGAAGCTAAATGTTTAAGTTTAGCTCCCCAAATGAAAACAAATAATATTGTCCATATTACCCAAAATATTGAGGCTCCTAAGTCCGGCTGGGCAACAAGTAAAACACATATTACACCTAGAACTAACCCTAATGGCAACAACCCATATCGGATATTTTTTATAAGCTTATTCTTTCTACTACAATAATCTGCCGTATAAAGCAAAAAAGAAACTTTTAATAATTCAGAAGGCTGTACATTTATTCCAAATAAACTTAACCACCTCCTGGCTCCTCCCGCTTTATTCCCAAAAATAAAAAGCCCTATTAAAGATAGAATCGTAATAATCAGTATAATTTTATTATTACGCCTCAAAAAATTTAAATCCAAAAACAACGCGATAAAAAAAAAAATCAATCCTACAAACAAAAAAGACAGTTGTCTTTTTAAAAAAAACGCCGCATCCGATGTTTCTTTAAAAGCATATATTCCGGATGCTTCGTACACCATAAGTATACCAAATAATGTTAATGAAAATATAGCTATCAATAAAAATTTTCTTTCTTGTTTTAACTCTTTAGGTGTCATAATATTATAAATATTATATATTAACTGGCTCATGGCCTATAGCTAAATAACAAATAAATTCAAAAAACCCAAATCTAAAACAAATAGATGTATTTAACTCTAAATGCAATACCTGCCTGCCGGCAGGTATTGCGCCGTGCATCTCGTTAATCGTTATTTTTACAGCGTACTGTTTTTTAAAATTATTATTTTATCTTCTATAAGGGACAGTCACAGGGGACTGTCCGTTGTATATTTCCACCTTTTGACCCGCGAACTCGCAAAACTCTTTAACTCGTTAACAACAAACCAACCTTTCATTGTAAACAATCAAAGATTATTTACTATTTCTACAAATT
>JAUVUO010000209.1 GCA_030601015.1 Candidatus Omnitrophota bacterium
AATAGACGCGATATTTGTTCACGGTAGAACTCAAGTTCAAGGGTATAGTGGATCCGTAGATTACGAAAAAATTAAAAATATAAATGATAGAATCAAAATACCTCTTATTGCTAGCGGTGACATTTTTACTCCTGAATTAGCAAAGAAAATGTTCGAGGAGACGGGGTGTGATGGAGTTTTGGTAGCTAGGGGTGCTTTAGGGAATCCTTGGATTTTTAAAAATATACAAAATTTTTTAAATAATGGGGAAATATCTAGGGGGCCAAGCCCTGAAGAGATAAAAGAGACTATTAAAATGCATTTAAATTTATGTATTGATTTTTATGGCGAAAAAACAGGTGTAATAAAATTTCGAAAATTTTATATATGGTATTCCAGAGGATTTATAAAGGTCAAACCTTTAAGATTAGAAGTTGTTAGAGTTAATACAAAAGCGGAGATGATTGAATTGATCGAGAAATTAGATAAATTAGCTTAAAAAAGAATATAAAAAGCTAATCTATGTAATTTTAAACGGGTAAAATAGACATAATTGTAAATTTTGTGCTAAAAAATGAATGAGATAGGGTATAATTTAAAATATTTGGATTCTTTAGTAGTTATGGTATAATCTAGCCTATGTTGGCGAAAAGAATAATCCCTTGTCTAGATATAAACAAGGGTAGAGTGGTTAAAGGGATTAATTTTGTAAATTTAAAAGATGCTGGCGATCCGGTTAAAAATGCTAAATTTTATGAGAAAGAGGGTGCGGATGAGTTAGTGTTTTTAGATATTACGGCCAGTTGTGAGAAGCGTTCAACTACGGTAGATTTGGTTAAGGAAGTAGCTAAGGTTGTATTTATGCCCTTTACCGTTGGAGGAGGTATTAAAAGTGTTGAGGATATAAGAGAGATTCTCTTAGCGGGAGCGGAAAAAGTTTCTTTAAATACAGCTGCTGTAAAAAATCCTCAATTAATCAGAGAAGCAAGTGAAATATTTGGGGAACAGTGTATAGTAGTAGCAATAGATGCGAAGAGGACGATGGATGAAGGACGAGAGCACGTTTCACTAGCTATAGACGAAGGACGAAGGGTGAAAGATAGGGAAAACAACTTGAGAGGAAAGAATGAACGCCTATCTACAAAATATCGTTCCGGGTGGGAAGTTTATATTAATGGAGGTAGAACTCCTACAGGATTAGATGTTATAAAATGGGCAAAAAAAGTTGAAAAATTGGGTGCCGGGGAAATATTGCTTACCAGTATGGATTATGATGGCACAAAAGATGGTTATGATATAGAATTAACAAAGGCGGTTTCCGGGGCAATAAAAATTCCTGTAATAGCTTCCGGCGGTGCGGGGAAAATAGAGGATTTTTTGGAAGTTTTTGAAAAAACTAAAGCCACAGCCGCTTTAGCGGCATCAATATTTCATTTTAGGGAAATTAGAATTAAAGAAATCACGAATTATCTTAGGGAGAAAGGAGTAGGGGTGCGGATATGAAAAAATATTCAAAGGAGAATCAGGAAATTATAGAAAATTTAAAATATGATAAGAATGGTCTTATTCCAGCAATTATTCAAGATGAACAGACTAAAGATATACTTATGGTTGCTTATATGAATAAAGAGTCTTTAGGTATTACTTTAAAAGAGATGAGAACTTGTTTTTATTCGCGGTCCCGAAGTGTTTTATGGAGAAAAGGTGAAACTAGCGGTCATATTCAAAGGATAAAGGCAATATTTTATGATTGTGATAAAGACGCATTACTTATAAAAGTGAACCAAACCGGAGTGGCTTGTCATACCGGAGAAAGGAGTTGTTTTTTTCGGCAATTGATTTAAATCCAAGTAATATTTCATGGCAAAAGATAAGAGTATTTGTAACAAAATCAATCCTTCATTAAAAGAATTTAAAAAACTGGCAGGAAAAAACAATTTGATCGTTTTTTCTTACAAATTTTTTTCCGATTGGCTTACTCCTACGGGTGTATACTATGGATTAAGAAATCGTATTAAAGGGGAAAGTTTTTTATTGGAATCTATTGAAGGACAGGAGAAAATTTGTAGATTTTCTTTTCTGGGGTTTTTACCCATTTGTACTTTTAAAAGCAAAGGAAGAGAAATTTATATAAAAAATAAAAAATCATATTCGTTTGAAACAAAAAAAGACCCTTTGTATGAGCTTAAAAAATTAATGTCTAATTTTAAAGTAGCTCCTAAAGAAAATTTGAGGTTTTTTGGAGGATTTATAGGATATTTAGGGTATGATACAGTTAAATTTTATGAACCTGTGGGTGAAGATAAACCGGATATTTTAAAAACTTATGATTCTTATTTTGTTTTACCGAAATTTATGGTTATATTTGACCATTTAAAACGTCAAATAGAAATTCTTTCTTTTGTTTTGTTAGAAGATAAGGCCATTCTTGAAGAACTTTATATTAAGGGTAAAAAAGATGTAGAAGCTTTTTATAAAAAGATTATTGTACCGAAAAAATTACCGGAATTGTCTTTTACTTCATCTATTGACCTTGAATTTAAGTCTAATTTTACTAAGGATGAATTTATAAAAGCGATAAAAAAAACTAAAAAATATATAAAAGAAGGTGAAATAATACAGACAGTTCTTTCTCAACGATTTTCTGTAAAATTTAAGGCTGACCCTTTTTCCGTTTATCGTTATTTAAGGATTCTTAATCCTTCGCCGTATATGTTTTATTTGAATTTCGGTGATATTAAAGTTTCAGGGGCATCACCGGAGATGTTGTTAAGGTGTGAGGGGGATGAGTTAGTTACCAGGCCTATTGCAGGGACAAGAAAAAGAGGGAAAGATGATAAACAAGACGATATATTGGAGAAAGAACTTTTAGCTGATCCCAAAGAAATAGCAGAACATATTATGTTGGTTGATTTATCAAGGAATGACATAGGTAAAGTCGCGGAGAAAGGTACTGTTAGTCTACCTATATTCATGAAGGTTGAAAAATTTTCCCATGTAATGCATATAGTTACGG